>NZ_JBYIQP010000001.1:0-198424 GCF_057707665.1 Actinacidiphila sp. bgisy167
CTAGCCCTGCCTCCCGTCCCGGCGCGGCCTGGCCCCGCCCCGGCAGAGGCCCCGGCAGCCCGAAGGCCCCCGTTCCCGGGCGGGAACAGGGGCCTTCGCGGTCCAGCTCAGTGGGAGTGGCCGTGACCGTGGCCGTGACCGGCCTCGGCGGGCTCCTCCTCCTTCTTCTCCACCACGAGGGTCTCGGTGGTGAGGAGCAGGGAGGCGATGGAGGCGGCGTTCTCCAGGGCGGAGCGGGTGACCTTGACCGGGTCGATGACGCCGGACTTCACCAGGTCGCCGTACTCGCCGGTCGCGGCGTTGAAGCCGTGGCCCTTCTCCAGCTCGGAGACCTTGGAGGTGATGACGTAGCCCTCCAGGCCGGCGTTCTCGGCGATCCAGCGCAGCGGCTCGACCGCGGCGCGGCGGACGACGGCCACACCGGTGGCCTCGTCGCCGTTCTTGCCGAGGTTGTCCTCGAGCACCTTGACCGCGTGGACGAGAGCGGAGCCGCCACCGGAGACGATGCCCTCCTCGACCGCGGCGCGGGTCGCGGAGATGGCGTCCTCCAGACGGTGCTTCTTCTCCTTGAGCTCGACCTCGGTGGCCGCGCCGACGCGGATGACGCAGACGCCGCCGGCCAGCTTGGCGAGGCGCTCCTGGAGCTTCTCGCGGTCCCAGTCGGAGTCGGTCGTGGCGATCTCGGCCTTGATCTGGTTGACCCGGCCGGCGATCTCCGAGGACTCGCCGGCGCCGTCGACGATGGTGGTGTCGTCCTTGGTGACGGTCACGCGGCGGGCGCTGCCGAGCACGTCCAGGCCGACCTGGTCGAGCTTGAGGCCGACCTCCTCGGCGACGACGGTGCCGCCGGTGAGGGTGGCGATGTCGCCGAGCATGGCCTTGCGGCGGTCGCCGAAGCCGGGGGCCTTCACCGCGACGGCGTTGAAGGTGCCGCGGATCTTGTTGACCACCAGCGTGGACAGGGCCTCGCCCTCGACGTCCTCGGCGATGATCAGCAGCGGCTTGGAGGCGCCGGCCTGCAGCACCTTCTCCAGCAGCGGGAGCAGGTCCTGGATGGAGGAGATCTTGCCCTGGGTGATGAGGATGTACGGGTCCTCCAGGACGGCCTCCTGGCGCTCCGCGTCCGTCACGAAGTACGGCGACAGGTAGCCCTTGTCGAAGGCCATGCCCTCGGTGAAGTCCAGCTCCAGGCCGAAGGTGTTGGACTCCTCGACGGTGATGACACCGTCCTTGCCGACCTTGTCGATCGCCTCGGCGATCAGCTCGCCGACCTGCTTGTCCTGGGCGGACAGCGCGGCGACGGCGGCGACGTCGTCCTTGCCCTCGATCGGGCGGGCGGTGGCGAGCAGCTCGTCCGAGACGGCCTTGACGGCCGCGTCGATGCCCTTCTTCAGGGCGGCCGGGGAGGCGCCGGCGGCGACATTGCGCAGACCCTCGCGGACCAGCGCCTGGGCGAGCACCGTGGCGGTGGTGGTGCCGTCACCCGCGATGTCGTTGGTCTTGGTCGCCACCTCCTTCACGAGCTGCGCGCCGAGGTTCTCGTACGCGTCCTCGATCTCGACCTCACGGGCGATGGTGACACCGTCGTTGGTGATGGTCGGGGCGCCGAACTTCTTGTCGATGACGACGTTGCGGCCCTTGGGGCCGATCGTCACCTTCACGGTGTCGGCGAGCTTGTTCACGCCGCGCTCAAGGGCGCGGCGCGCGTCCTCGTCGAACTTCAGGATCTTGGCCATACCGGCGGAATTCCTCGTCTTTGGGTTCTCAGCGAAGACCGCGCCCCGGGTCCCCGGTCCGTGTGAGGACTCGGTGTGCCCGGGGCGTGGTCACGGCATTTCTCGCTTGCGCGCGGCGCCGGTTCTACTTCTCGACGATCGCGAGGACGTCGCGAGCCGAGAGGACGAGGTACTCCTCGCCGCTGTACTTGACCTCGGTGCCGCCGTACTTGCTGTACAGCACGATGTCGCCGACCTTGACGTCGAGCGGGATGCGGTTGCCGTCCTCGAAGCGACCCGGGCCGACGGCCAGGACGACGCCCTCCTGGGGCTTCTCCTTGGCGGTGTCCGGGATGACCAGGCCGGAGGCGGTGGTCTGCTCGGCATCGAGCGGCTGGACCACGATGCGGTCCTCGAGCGGCTTGATGGCAACCTTGGTGCTGGCGGTCGTCACGATCCGACCTCCCCCTTCAAAGGGCTCACGGGAGTGTCTGTCTGGGGTGGCGACCTGGTAGGCCCGTCGTCGCGGGTGCCGGACCTGCCCGTCGCTTTTGGTTGGCACTCGGCATCGCTGAGTGCCAGGTCCGAGATTAGGACGCGCTTAGCACTCGGTCAAGCGGAGTGCCAACGCCGCGCCGTACGAGCCGCTCTCCCCCAAAGCAACGGCGTGCCCGGGCGCACTGTTCCGGGCGCACCCGGGTGCGCCGTTCCTGGGCCGGCGCGCCCGCGCCGCTCACCGGCGGACGACGCTCCACGCGCCGAGCGCGGCCAGGGTGAACCCGTCGCGCAGCTCGCCCGAGCGGGCCGCCCCGGCGATGTCGTCGGGGCTCCACCAGCGTGCCTCGGCGACCTCGCCGTCCCCGGCCGCACCGGTCCCGAGCCCGGCGTCCCCGGCGTCCCCGGCGACGGCCACCTCGACGACGGCCACCTGGCTCTCCAGCAGCCCGGAGTCGACGTCCAGGAGGGCCACCACCGTCGCCGCGGAGCCCACGAGGCCGGTCTCCTCGGCGAGTTCACGCAGCGCGTCGGCGGCGGGATCGCCTTCGCCGAAGCCGCGCGGC
Organism: Actinacidiphila sp. bgisy167; assembly: GCF_057707665.1. Lineage (NCBI taxonomy): Bacteria > Bacillati > Actinomycetota > Actinomycetes > Kitasatosporales > Streptomycetaceae > Actinacidiphila > Actinacidiphila sp. bgisy167. The sequence continues at coordinate 2,777 of NZ_JBYIQP010000001.1, forward strand.
AGCTCCCAGGCCCAGCGGCCCACCGCGGGCAGCCACTGACGGACCATCAGCACGTCGTCACCCCGCCGGGCGAGGACCACGACACCGGTACGACCGCCGCCGGCCCTGACCCAGTGCAGTTCCACCTCCGCCCCGGACGGCAGCCGGTAGGTGTCGAGGTGGACCTCGCACCACCGGCCGCCCTCGGCGTCGCCGTACGCCTTGCGGCTCCCGGTGCGGGCCGCCTCGCTGTCCATCAGAGCGTCCCCCGCGGGGTCTCCGGGAACTCCATCACGTCGTACCGGCCCCGGTAGTCCCGCAGCAGTCCAGCACGCGCCGGCGCCGCGGGACAATGGGCGGCGTGGATCTTGACGCGTTCTCGGCACTCCTGACCGACGAGGGGCAGGCGCTGCTGGCCTCCCTGCGGGACTACGACCCCGCCGCCGAACTGGCGACCGCGACACGGCTGCGGCGGGCGCACGACGCCGGGCTGGTGGCGGCGGCGCTGACGCAGGCCCGGCTGCGACAGCGGGCGGCGGCGAAGTTCGGGGAGGACGCGTACCGGATGTACTTCACGCCCGAGGGGGTCGAGCAGTCGACGCGGGCCTCCGTCGCCCGGCACCGTGCCGAGCGGTTCGCCGCGCTCGGAGTGCGGCGGCTGGCGGACCTGTGCTGCGGGATCGGCGGGGACGCCGTGCCGCTGGCCCGCGCCGGTGTGGAGGTGCTGGCGGTCGACCGCTCCCCGCTGACCTGTGCGGTGATGCGCGCCAACGCGGAGGCGCTCGGGCTGGCCGACCTGATCGAGGTGCGCTGCGCCGACGTGACGGAGACCGGCGTGGAGGGCTGCGACGCCGTCTTCGCCGATCCGGCCCGGCGTGGCGGGCGGGGCCGGATCTTCGACCCCGAGGCGTACTCCCCGCCGCTGTCGTGGGCGGTGGCGGCGGCCCGTGAGGCCCCGCTGGCCGCCCTGAAGGTGGCGCCGGGGATCCCGCACGAGGTCGTGCCGGACGACGCCGAGGCGGAGTGGGTCTCCGACCACGGCGATGTGAAGGAGGCCGTGCTGTGGTTCGGCACGGCTCCGGGCACCCGCCGCGCGACCCTTCTGCCGTCGGGCGTCACCGCGCCCGCCGCCGGCCTGCCCGACCCGCCGGTGCGCCCCGTGGGGCGCTGGCTGTACGAGCCGGACGGCGCCGTCATCCGGGCCCGCATGGTGGCCGACGTGGCGGCGCAGACAGGCGGCGGGCTGATCGACCCGACCATCGCCTACGTCACCTCCGACGAGCCGCACACGACGCCCTTCGCGACCTCGTACGAGATCACCGACGTGCTGCCCTTCAACCTCAAGCGGCTCAAGGCGCTGCTGCGCGAGCGCGAGGTGGGGGTGCTGACCGTGAAGAAGCGCGGTTCGGCCGTGGAACCGGAGGAGGTGCGCCGCCGGGTCAGACCCCAGGGCCCGAACTCCGCCACGGTCTTCCTGACCCGGGTGGCCGGGGCCCCGAGCATGCTCGTGGGCGCCCCCGCCGCGGCCGCCCCCTCCCGGGGCTGACCCCCGCTAGACCGACCGCAGGAGGCCGCGCGCCATTTCCGGCACATCGGTGGGGGCGGCGGCCAGGGCGGTCGGCCCCCAGCCGTCCAGGGCGGGCCCGGTGTACCCCCAGGCCGCACCGATGGAAGGGACCCCCGCGGCCGCCGCGGCGGCGACGTCGGAGGGGCTGTCGCCCACGAAGCAGGCGCGCCCCGGCGGCACCCCGAGGCGCTCCAGCGCCAGAAGGATGCCCTCGCCCGAGGGCTTGGGCGGCGCGTCGCCCCACCCGACCACCACGCCGAAGTGCGAGGACAGCTCCGCGGGGACGAGCCGCGCCACGCGGTGCGCGGGCTGCATGGTCACCACCCCGATCGCCGCGCCGGAGGCCGCGAGGTCGCGCAGCACGCCGGCGGCGCCCGGGAACGGCGACGCGCCCCACAGGGCGAGCGTGAGCGCGTCCTCCCAGGCGGACCCGAACACGGTCGCCTCGTCGGTCACCCCGAGCCGGGCCAGCAGTTCGTGGTGGGGCAGGTGGTCCAGCGCGGCCGGCAGGCGGCTCTCGTCGACGGGCTCCCCCAGCGCCGCGCCCGCGACATGGAGGATCGCCTGCCGCATCGCCGGCCGGCTGTCGAGGAGGACGCCGTCGAGATCGAAGAGGACGGCGCAGCCGGGGTCGGTCATCGGGTCTTCTCGCCGCCTGAGGGAACGCCTCCCGGACACCGGTCGTCCGGCAGGACGCCTGCTCGGGGGCGCTGCGGCAGGATTCCGGTTGCCCACGACGCCAGGCTCATCCTACGGCCGGCCGTCCGACTGCCCGGACCGGGCCCGGGGGCCGGACCGGGGGCCGGACCGGGGCCCGAGGACTCAGGCCCCCTCCTCCTCCACCGCCTCGAAGCGCCAGCGGTGGACGGCCCGCCGGGCCAGCTCCTCGCCAGGCTCGGGCAGCTCGGGGAGCTCCGCGTCGTACGGGGCGTCCCACCAGGTGATGACGAGCACCCGGTCCTGGGGGGCGCGGAAGGTCTCGCGGCGCAGCGGTGCCGGGGAGAGCGTCTGTGCGCGGGCCCACGCCAGCAGCTCGGGCCCGCGCCCCTCGGCCGCCCGGGCCTCCCACATCAGGGCGACGGTCACGAGTAGAGGTTGTCCTTGCTGAGCTCGTGGACGTGGTCGTGGTCGTGGCTGTGAGTGTGGCCGGGCACGGACACATCCGTGACCTGCAGCGAGGAGTCCGCCGGCAGGTCCCAGGTGGACGACGGCCGCCCCCGGGCCACCATCTCCGCGCCGAGGGCCGCGACCATCGCGCCGTTGTCCGTGCACAGCTTGGGCCGCGGCACCCGCAGCACGATCCCGGCGTCCTCGCAGCGCTCCTGCGCCAGCGAGCGCAGCCGGCTGTTGGCCGCGACGCCGCCGCCGATCATCAGATGGTCGACGCCGTTGTCCTTGCAGGCCCGGATCGCCTTGCGGGTCAGGACGTCCACGACGGCCTCCTGGAAGGACGCGGACACATCCGCGACCGGCACCTCCACGCCCTCCCGGCGCTTGGACTCGATCCACCGCGCCACGGCGGTCTTCAGGCCGGAGAAGGAGAAGTCGTAGAGGGGGTCGCGGGAGCCCGTCAGACCGCGGGGGAAGCGGATCGCGTCCGGGTCGCCCTCGCGGGCCGCACGGTCGATGGCCGGGCCGCCGGGGAAGCCGAGGCCCAGCACCCGGGCGACCTTGTCGAAGGCCTCGCCCGCCGCATCGTCGATGGTGGACCCCAGCGGGCGCACGTCGCCGGTGATGTCGGGGGCGAGCAGCAGCGAGGAGTGGCCGCCGGACACCAGCAGCGCCATCGTCGGCTCGGGCAGCGGCCCGTGCTCCAGCTGGTCCACGCAGATGTGCGAGGCGAGGTGGTTGACGCCGTAGAGCGGCTTGCCGAGCGCATAGGCGTACGCCTTGGCCGCGGACACGCCGACCAGCAGGGCGCCCGCCAGCCCGGGGCCCGCGGTGACGGCGATCCCGTCGAGGTCGGAGGCGGCGACGCCGGCCTCCTTCAGCGCGCGCTGGATCGTGGGGACCATCGCCTCCAGGTGCGCGCGGCTGGCGACCTCGGGGACGACGCCGCCGAAGCGGGCGTGCTCGTCGACGCTGGACGCGACCGCGTCGGCGAGCAGGGTGTGCCCGCGCACGATGCCGACACCGGTCTCGTCGCAGGACGTCTCGATGCCGAGGACAAGGGGCTCGTCAGCCATGGGTGGTCTCTGTTCCTGGTAGTCCCGGTACGTCAGGGGAGGGCGGGGCCGCCGGCAGCTCGCCGAGCCGCATCACGAGGGCGTCGACGTTGCCGGGCTGGTAGTAGCCGCGCCGGAAACCGATCGGCTCGAAGCCGAAGCGCTCGTACAGCCGCTGGGCGCGGAGGTTGTCGACGCGCACCTCCAGCATCACCTCGTGGCACTCGAAGGCGGTGGCCTGCCGCAGCAGCTCCCCCAGCAGCCGGGCGCCGAGGCCGGTGCCCCACTGCTCGGTGGCGACGGCGATGGTCTGCACGTCCCCGGTGCCGCCGACGGCGGCCAGGCCCGCGTAGCCGACGATCCGTCCGGCCCCGTCCTGGGCGACGACGTAGTGCCGGGTCGCCTCGGGATGCCGCGCGCCGGCCAGTTCGGACCAGAACATGCCGCGCGACCACGCGTCGTCCGGGAAGAGCCGGTGCTCCAGGTCCATCACCGCGTCCAGGTCCCACCAGCGCATCTCGCGCATCACCGCGGCCGCCCCGGTGGCCTCGGTCGCTGCGGTCGCCTCGGTCACTTCGGCAGGACCGCCTTGTAGCCGGCCGGCACCTGGGCGTCCGGGCGGCGCAGGTAGAGCGGCTGCGCGGGGAGGAAGTCCTCGCCCTCGGCCAGCTTCACGGCGGCGAGCGCGGCCAGTGCCGCCGCGGACTGGTCGGCGGGGGGACGGACGTCGCTGAAGACCGCGGGGTAGAGGGCGGCGCCCGCGCCGACCGCCGGCACCCCGGCGACCTCGTCCGCGATGTCGGCGGGCCGGTCCACGGCCGGGTCGGTCACCCTGACCCGCGGGCCCTCGTACCGCGCCCAGTAGACCTCCTTGCGGCGGGCGTCCGTCGCCACGACGAACGGCCCTTCGACCCCGGCGGCGTACGCCAGCCCGTCGAGGGTGCAGATCCCGTGGACGGGGACGCCGAGGACGTCGGCGAAGGACACCGCGGTCACCAGCCCGACGCGCAGCCCTGTGTACGGGCCGGGGCCGACGCCGACCACGATGCCGGTCACGTCGCCCAGCCCGCTCCCGGCCTCCCGCAGCACGCGGTCGACGGCAGGCATCAGCAGTTCCCCGTGCCGTCGCGCGTCGACCTCCGCCGACTCTGCGAGCACGCTCCGCCCGTCGTGCAGGGCGACCGTCACGGCGGGGGTTGCGGTATCGAAGGCAAGCAGCAGCACGCGTTCAGCCTACGGCGTTCACCGGGGTGGCCCTGCCAGGACGGGGGTGCCGCCGCCACCCGGGACGGCGCTCCCGCCGCCCTGCGGCACTGCTGCTAACGTCAACCCAGCGTGACGCCCACCACCGGAGGAGAGCCGTGGCAAGGATCGGTTCAGGGACGATCGTGACCGGACTGACCGCGGCCGCCCTGGCCGCCGTCGGCGTGCTCGCCGTCCAGGCCTCCGGCTCCGCCGCCCAGATGCCCAGGGGCGACCGGCCCGCGGGAGCCGGCGCCGCCGGCGCCGCCCCCGTGGCCTCCGCCTCGCCCTCGCCGAAGCCGAGGAACGAACTGCCCCCGGCCTCCGGCTCGGGCACCCGCGTCGTCTACTCACTCCGCACGGACCGGGTGTGGCTGGTCGGCGAGGACGGAAAGGTGCGGAGGACCTACCCGGTGGTCCCCGGCACGGTCGACCCGGCCCCCGGCACCTACTCCGTGACCTCCCGCAGCGCCTCCGGGGTCGGCGGCGACGGCGTGCCCGTCGAGAACGTGGTGCGGTTCACCACCGTCGACAGCGTGGTGATCGGCTTCAGCGCGGCGAGGGACGGTTCCCTGCCCGACGCCCCGCCCCCGGGCCAGCAGACGGGCGGCATCCGCGAGAAGCGGGCGGACGGGGCGGAGCTGTGGAAGTTCTCCGGCATCGGCAGCAAGATCGTCGTCGTCCGCTGATTTCCCCCCGACGGGTGAACGCGTACGGGCTCGCGCGGCCGCTGCGCGTGGGCCTGCCCACGCGGGCCGCGTCAGCCTGGTCCGCTCATACGTCCGTCCGGTCTGATCCCGCGTCCTTCCGGCTAGGCGGCGTCCGCCTTGGGGCCTGCGGTGTCCGCATCGGGGCCCGCGGTGGGCTCGTCCCGCGCCGCGTCCCGTTCCCGCTCCTCGTCCTCCGCGGGCGGGGTGCACACCGCGTTGGCCGCCGCGGACGCCGCGAGCAGCGCCTCCATCGAGTAACCCGGCTCCGGCTCCGGGGCCGTGTGGGCCGACATGGATGCCTCCTGGGTCCGACGGGTCGGGTTAGGCAGCCCTAACCCGCTCCTGGACTCCAGCAGACCACGGAGGACGTGCGCCGCGCAACATCTTCCCGACACCTTGTCGGAATGTCACGCGCTCAGACGCCGAGCCCCGCCAGGTCCGCGCCCGCCCAGCGCGCGCCGACCCCTGCGACGACGACCTCGCGCACGTCGTGGTCCTCCTGGCCGTCCGCCGCGACCTCGCCCACCGCGCGGTGGATCACCAGCTGCAGCCGGTCCTCGGAGAGCTCCTCGACCTTGCCCTCGCCCCATTCGACCACGACCACCGACTCCGGCAGCGAGACGTCGAGGTCCAGGTCCTCCATCTCGTCGAGGCCGCCGGCCAGCCGGTACGCGTCCACGTGCACCAGGGCCGGGCCGCCGCCCAGTGAGGGGTGCACCCGCGCGATCACGAAGGTCGGCGATGTCACCGCCCCCCGGACGCCCAGGCCCTCGCCGAGGCCGCGGGTCAGCGTGGTCTTGCCCGCGCCGAGGTCGCCGCTGAGCAGGACGAGGTCGCCGGCCCGCAGCAGCGGCGCGAGACGGCGCCCCAGCTCGCGCATCTGGTCGGGGGTCTTGACCGTGACCCGGATCTCTTCCATGACGCCGGCTTCCGTACCGCCGGCATCGGTACCGCCGGCTTGCATCACGGTGGAGTGCCCACCGATGGCTTCCATGCCCATGTGCCCGAATGCTACGCGCCGCCGGAGACCACGCGGTCCGCCCTGTCGGGCCCGGCGGGCGGCGGCACGGCCAGTTCGCGCAGTGCCGGCGGGACCGGGGCGCGCGAGGCGTCGGCCGCCTCGGTGAGCAGCGCGGCCAGGTGCGCGTTGACCAGCTCGGGGTGCTCCAGCATCACCAGGTGCCCCGCTCCGGGCACCACCACCAGCTCGGTGTCCGGCAGGGCCTCGGCGATGGCCCGGCTGTGCTCACTGGGCGTCAGCAGGTCCTTGTCCCCGGCCAGTACGAGGCCGGGCAAGCCGTCCAGCACCTCCAGGGCCTGGCTCTTCTCGTGCTCGGTGAAGGCCGGGTAGAACTCGGCGACGACGTCGATCGGGGTCGACTCGATCATCCGCTCGGCGAAGCGCGCGACACCCGGGTCCACGTCGGAGCCGAAGGAGTAGCGCTTGATGATCCCGGCGAAGAGGTCGGCCGTCGCCCGGCGCCCCCGCTCCACCAGGTCGACCTGGGTGCCCAGGATCCGCAGCACCCCCGGTGCCAGCGCCCGCAGCGCCCGCGCCCCCGCCGCCGGCAGGCCCAGAGTCACGCTGGCCAGCCTGCCGGAGGAGGTGCCGACGAAGGCGAAGCCCTGGACGCGCGCGTCCACCAGGTCGGGGAACTGGTCGGCGAACGCCATGATGGTCATCCCGCCCATGGAGTGCCCGACCAGGACCAGCGGACCCTCGGGCGCGGCGGCGTCGATGACCGCCTTCAGATCGCGGCCGAGCTGGTCGATCGTGGCCGGCTCGCCGCCCTCCTGGTCCCTGCCCCGGCCGGAGCGGCCGTGGCTGCGCTGGTCCCAGTAGACGGCGCGTATCGCCCCGCGCAGCGCGGCGCGCTGGAAGTGCCAGGAGTCCTGGTTGAGGCAGTAGCCGTGGCAGAAGACCACGGTCGGCGGCGCCGCCTGGCCGGCCCGGCGGAAGATCTGCCAGCGCCGCGGCGGCGCGGCCGCGTCGATCGCCGACGCGTCCGCCTCCTCGACCTCGTAGTAGATCTCCGTGCCGTCCTCGGCGGTGGCCCGGCCCGGCGTCCCTCGCAGCGAGCCGTACGGTCCGGCCAGGTCGAGGGCGAGCCTGGCGCGCCTGCGCATGCCCCGGCCGACCGTGGCCCGCTCCAGTGCCACGCCTGCGGCGGCGCCCGCCGCCACGACGCCGATGGCCGCGCCGACGATCCCGGCGCGCTGCCAGCGGCCGGAGGCGGCGGCCGCTTCGGCCACCGCCTCGATCGCCCCCGTCGCCTTACCGCTGTCCGTCATGTGGTTTCGCTGCTTCCCCTCGGCTACGCGCTTACGTACCCACGTAGACGCGCGGCACCCGGGTCCCGATCCGCGTGACGATCTCGTACGCGATGGTGCCCGCCGCCCGGGCCCAGTCCTCAGCGGTCGGCTCCCCGCGGTCGCCGGGGCCGAAGAGTACCGCCTCGTCGCCGGCCTCGGCGCAGTCTCCTCCGAGGTCGACCACGAACTGGTCCATCGACACCCGCCCCGCGACCGTCCGCCACTTGCCCGCCACCAGCACCGGGCCCGTGCCCGAGGCGTGCCGCGGGATGCCGTCGGCGTAGCCGACGGGGACCAGCGCGAGGGTGGTCTCGCCGGGGGTCGTGTAGTGGTGCCCGTACGAGACCCCGTGACCGCCGGGGACGCGCTTGGCCGATGCCAGCCGGGCCGTCAGCGTCATCACCGGCCGCAACCCGAAGTCGGCCGGGCCGCCGACCTGCGGGACGGGCGAGATCCCGTACATCGCCACACCGGACCGGACCAGGTCGAAGTGCGCCTCGGGCAGGGTCAGGATGGCCGGGGAGTTCGCCATGTGCCGGATCTCGGGGCGCAGTCCGGCGCGCTCGGCTGCCTCCAGGACAGTGCGGAAGACGGCGAGCTGCGCCGCGATGGAGGGGTGGCCGGGCTCGTCCGCGCACGCGAAGTGCGACCACACCCCCGTGACCTTGACCAGGCCCTCCACCTCGGCGGCCCGGGCCGCGGCGACCAGTTCGGCCCAGTCCGCGGGCTGGGCGCCGCCCCGGCCCAGGCCCGTATCGGCCTTCAGCTGGATGCGCGCGGTGCGGCCGGCGGCCGCGGCTGCCTCCGTGGCCTCGCGCAGCGCCCACAGCGCGCCGACCGTCACGTCGATGTCCGCCTCGACGGCCTCCCGCCAGGGCCCGCCCGGCGTCCACAGCCAGCACAGCACGGGCGCGGTGATCCCGGCCGCCCGCAGTGCCAGCGCCTCCTCGGGCGTGGCCGTGCCGAGCCAGCCGGCGCCCGCCTCCAGGGCGGCTCGGGCGCACGGCACCATCCCATGGCCGTAGGCGTCCGCCTTGACGACGGCCATGAGCCCGGAGCGGGGCGCGCGGGCACGCAGCGCCGCGACGTTGGACCGCAAGGCGGCGAGGTCGATCGAGGCCTGTGCGCGCAGAGTCATCTCATCCATCGCGCCCAGTCTCTCAGGCCGGCCCCCTGCCGCCGTCACACGGCGGGTTTGGCGCCCCACACGTACACCGCCTCGTTGAGCTTCAGGAGGTTCCAGAGCAGACGCGCGTTCCGGTTGGAGAGGTTGATGCAGCCGTGCGATCCGGGCGCCTTGTAGACGCTCCCGGGCGTGGCGTGCATGGCCTGGCCGCCGCTGAAGAACTGGCTGTACGGCATCGGGGCGTCGTAGATGTCCGAGACATGGTTCTTGTGACGCCAGTAGACGGTGAACCGCCCCGTACGGGTGAGGTACCCCTTGCGTCCGCTGCGGATCGCCACCGGGCCGAAGAAGACCTTCGTACTGCTGGTCTGCACCCACAGCAGCTGGCGGTTGAGGTCGATGCAGACGATGCGCTTGCCCTTGGCCGGCGCCGGGCACCGGCGGGAGGCGTTCGGGCCCTTCCCGGTGGCCTCGTCGAGGCGGAGGTGGCCCCAGGTGGTGGGCCCCGCGAAGCCGCTGGCGGGGACGATGCCCCTGGACTTCTGGTAGCTGCGGATCTCCGCGCAGTCCGCGGGGGACTGCTCGCCGTTCACGCGCAGCCGCAGCCGCTTCTCCACCTCGCGCTGGAAGGGGCCGGTGAAGGACGTGCAGTACTCCCGGCCGTCCGAGCTCCCGCCGTCCTCCTCGTCCTCCCTCCGCTCCGCGTACTCGCCGTCCCGGCCGTACTCGCCGTCCTGGCCGTCCCGGCCGTACTCTCCGTCCTCGCCGTCCTGGCCGTCCTCGCCGTCCCGGCCGCCCTCGCCGTCCCGGCCGCCGTCGTGGGAACCCTCGTCCTCCTCCTCGGCGGCGCGCTCCTCCTGGAACTTCTTGGCCCGCTCGGCGTCCTCGGCCGGCACGAACTCCACCAGCTGGGGGTCCACCCAGTCGTCGTCCTCGGCCTCGTCCTCGGAGGGCGCGGCGCTGCGCAGCGGCTCGGCGGTCGACACGCCGATCCGGAGGGGTGGCGCGCCCTGGTCGGGGGTGTCGACCTGCCGGGAGGCCGCGGGGCCGAACGGAACCCCGGGGACGAGCCGGTCGACCGGCACCGGCCGGTCGTCGTCGTCCGCGGCGGCCGTCGTGTGCGTACCCAGCGCCGCCAGGGCGATCACCGCCGTGACGAACAGCCGGACCCTGCTCCTGGCATACGTTCCCATGAACACACAGATTGACGGGCACTCGGCCGCCGGAACGCCGCGTCGGCGGACTCCACCCGTTTCGCCCAGTTGACGGCTGTTCAGGACCTGATGCCGCGCCAGGCGTCCGGGAGGGCGTCCGCCACGTCGTGCGCGGCGATCGGCGCGCCCACCGGGCCCGCGGCGATCCGCGCCGCCAGGCCGTGCAGATAGGCGCCGACCGAGGCCGCGTCAGCGGGGGCGAGCCCCGCGGCCAGCAGGGACCCGGTGATCCCGGAGAGCACGTCACCACTGCCCGCCGTCGCCAGCCAGGACGTGCCCGTGGGGTTGGCCCGTACCGGAACCCCAGGCTCCGGAGAGGCCACCAGCGTCGTGGAACCCTTCAGCAGCGCCGTCGCCCCGAACGCGTCGGCCAGCCGGCGCACATGGTCCAGCCGGGCCGCCTCCACCTCCTCGCGGGCCACGCCGAGCAGCGCCGCCGCCTCCCCCGCGTGCGGGGTCAGCACCGTCCCGGCGGTGCGGGCGCGCACGACGGACGGGTCCAGCAGGCGCAGACCGTCCGCGTCGACGAGCACGGGCACGTCCGAGGCGAGCACGTCCTCCACCGAGCGCCGCGCCTCCGGCCCGTCTCCGAGCCCCGGGCCCACCACCCAGGCCTGCACCCGGCCGGCCTTGCGCGGCGGCCCGGCCGACACCAGCGTCTCCGGGAAGCGGGCCAGCACGGCCGCCGCACCCGGACCCACGTAGCGCACCGCCCCCGCGCCCGCGCGCAGCGCCCCCGCCACCGCGAGCACGGCGGCCCCGGGGTACCGCTCCGAGCCGGCGACGACACCGATCACCCCGCGCCGGTACTTGTCGCTCTCGGCGCCGGGGGACGGCAGGAGGGCGGCGACGTCGGCGTGCTGCAGCGCCTCCATGGCGGGCGGGGTGCCCTCCAGGTACGGTCCGAGGCCGATGTCGATCAGGCGCACGGCGCCGGCGTGACCGGCGGCGGGATCCACGAGCAGTCCCGGCTTGTACGTCCCGAACGTCACCGTCAGGTCGGCGCGCACCGCCGCGCCCCGGACCTCGCCGGTGTCCGCGTCCACGCCGCTGGGCAGGTCCACGGCGACCACGACCGCCCGCGACGCGTGCGCGGTCTCCGCCAGCGGCGCCGCCTCGGGGCGCAGGCCGCCCTTGCCGCCGATGCCCACGATGCCGTCCAGCACCAGGTCGGCGCGGTGGACCAGGGCCACCGCGTCCACGTCGTCCGGGGTGACCGCCCGACCGCCCGCGGCGCGCAGGGCCGCCAGGCCACCGGGATGCGCCTTCTGCGGCGCCAGCAGGACGGCGGTCACCGCCGCCCCGCGCCGGGCCAGGCGCGCCCCGGCGTACAGGGCGTCGCCGCCGTTGTCCCCGCTCCCGGTCAGCACGACGACGCGGGCCGCATAGACCCCGGGGCCGGGGCCGGCGGGGGCCCCGGCGCCGAGCGCGTACGCGCACGCGGCGGCCAGGCCGGCCGCCGCCCGCTGCATCAGGGCGCCCTCCGGAACCCGCGCCATGAGCGCCTGTTCCGCCGCCCGTACGGTCTCCACGTCGTAGGCCTGCCGCATGCGGCCATGTTGCCACCGCGAGGGCGTGGTTGCGCGCCGTCCATGGGCGGGAGCGTTCGCGGCGCGGCCGCAGCCGCGGTGCTTCCCCGTCCCTCCCGGCCTTCGAGGTCACGTCCCCTTCGCCCGGGCTCCCCGCACGGACGCACCTCGCCACACCTCTCCAGCCGCGCCGCCGCGCTGCCAGAGCCCCGTGGAGGTCACAAGCGGCGGCGCTGGTGGTCGGGGGCGGTTCGTCTCGCGCCCGAAGGGCGCGAGACGGCGAGGCACATGACGACTCACCCCGCCCGCCGATCGGCTGCCCCTCAACCGGCCGCCGCACTCACCGCATCCAAAACCGGAGCGCCAAGGGGGCGAAACGAGCCGAGCACGCGGCGCATGACCTGAGCAGCGCCACGGGCGCGCGACCACACCGCGCACAACACCGGCCGCAGGTGGGTGCGAACGACCCGCGCACGGCGACACGGCGTACCCCGAAACGGGTCAGGACTCCGCGACCACCACCGCCGACGCGACCCCCGCGTCGTGACTCAGCGAGACGTGGAACGCCCGGACCCCCAACTCCTCGGCCCGCGCCGCCACCGTGCCCCGGACGATGAGCCGCGGCCGCCCCGAATCCTCCGTGACGACCTCCGCGTCCGACCAGTGCAGCCCCCCGGGCGCCCCGAGGGCCTTCGCGAGCGCCTCCTTCGCGGCGAACCGCGCCGCGAGGGAGGCGCCGCCCCGGCGTGCCCCACTGGGAAGGCGGAGCTCGCCGGGGAGAAAGAGCCGCTCGGCCAGGCCGGGGGTGCGCTCCAGCGACTGCTCGAAGCGGTCGATCTCGGCGACGTCGATACCCACCCCGATGATCACGGTGCGCTCACTCCACCGTCACGGACTTCGCGAGGTTCCGCGGCTGGTCGACCTCGTTCCCGCGGGCGGTGGCGAGCTCGCAGGCGAACACCTGCAGCGGCACGGTCGCGACCAGCGGCTGGAGCAGCGTCGGGGTCTGCGGCACGCACACCAGGTGGTCGGCGTAGGGGACGACGGACTCGTCGCCCTCCTCCGCGATGACGATGGTGCGCGCCCCGCGGGCCCGGATCTCCTGGATGTTGGAGACGATCTTGTCGTGCAGCACCGAGCGCCCGCGCGGCGACGGCACGACCACGACGACCGGCAGGTCCTCCTCGATCAGCGCGATGGGGCCGTGCTTGAGCTCGCCGGCGGCGAAGCCCTCAGCATGCATGTAGGCGAGTTCCTTGAGCTTGAGCGCGCCCTCCAGGGCCACGGGGTAGCCCACGTGGCGGCCGAGGAAGAGGACGGTGTTCTTGTCCTTGAGGGAGCGGGCCAGTTCGCGGACCGGCTCCATCGTCTCCAGCACCTGCTCGACCTGACGGGAGATCTGGGAGAGCTCGCGGATGACGGCGAGGATCTCGTCGCCCCACTTCGTGCCGCGCACCTGGCCCAGGTAGAGGGCGACGAGGTAGCAGGCGACGACCTGGGTGAGGAACGCCTTGGTGGAGGCGACGGCGACCTCGGGGCCGGCGTGGGTGTAGAGCACCGCGTCGGACTCGCGCGGGATGGTGGAGCCGTTGGTGTTGCAGATGGCCAGCACCTTGGATCCCTGCTCACGGGCGTGCCGCAGGGCCATGAGGGTGTCCATCGTCTCGCCGGACTGGCTGATGGCGACGACCAGGGTGCGCGGGGCCAGGATCGGGTCGCGGTAGCGGAACTCGCTGGCGAGTTCGACCTCGCAGGGGATGCGCGTCCAGTGCTCGATGGCGTACTTGGCGATCATGCCCGCGTGGAAGGCGGTGCCGCAGGCGACGATGACGATCTTGTCGACCTCGCGCAGCACGGAGGCGGGGATGCGCACCTCGTCGAGGGTCAGCAGCCCGCCGGCGTCGATCCTGCCGAGCAGCGTGTCGGCGACCGCCTTGGGCTGCTCGGCGATCTCCTTGAGCATGAAGTAGTCGTAGCCGCCCTTCTCGGCGGCGGAGGCGTCCCAGTCGATGTGGTAGGGCCGGACGTCAGCCGGCTTGCCCTCGAAGTCCGTGACGGTGACGCCCTCGCGGCGCAGCTCGACGACCTGGTCCTGGCCGAGCTCGATGGCCTCGCGGGTGTACGCGATGAAGGCCGCGACGTCGGAGGCGAGGAAGTTCTCGCCGTCGCCGACGCCCACGACGAGCGGGGAGTTGCGGCGGGCGCCGACCACGACGTCCGGCTCGTCGGCGTGGACGGCCACCAGGGTGAAGGCGCCCTCGAGGCGGCCGCAGACCTGGCGCATGGCCTCGGCGAGGTCCCCGGTGGAGGAGTAGCTCTCGGCGAGCAGGTGGGAGACGACCTCGGTGTCGGTCTCGGAGAGCAACTCGTGGCCGCGTTCGGCGAGTTCGGCGCGCAGGGCGGCGAAGTTCTCGATGATGCCGTTGTGGACGACGGCGACCCGGCCCCCGTTGTCCAGGTGCGGATGCGCGTTGGCGTCCGTGGGGCCGCCGTGGGTGGCCCAGCGGGTGTGGCCGAGGCCGGCCAGGCCGGTCGGCAGCGGGCGCTCGGCCAGCAGCTTCTCGAGGTTGGCGAGCTTGCCGGCCCTCTTGGCCGCGGCCAGACCGCCGTCGGCGAGGACGGCGACGCCCGCCGAGTCGTACCCCCGGTACTCCAGACGCTTCAGACCCGCGATGACAACGTCGAGGGCGGACTGGCCGCCCACGTATCCAACGATTCCGCACATGGGGAGAACTCTAGGCGGCGAACGGCCGACGTCGCGCCCGACGGTGGACGCCGCGTGCCCCGGACCTCGCAGGTCCGGGGCATCCCGGACGCGCCTCAACTGCGCGCGCGGCGACCGCCCATGACCGGCGGAACGAAGACCACCGCGATCCCCGCGGCCCACAGCGGCGACCACACGACCGGCCCGGCGAGCGGACCGGAGCCGGTCAGCAGGCCCCCGTACGGCGTCGGCCAGGCGGGTGACCGGGTTCACGTCCGCCGACGCCCGCAGCCGGCCGGGCACGGTGCCGGCCCGCAGCGAGACGCCGGAGGTGAAGGGGAGCGGCATGACCAGCACGACGTCCGGCGGCAGGCCCGTCGCGCCGAGCACGCCGGGCACACCGCGCTCCACGTCGAAGCCCATGAGCATGCCGAGGCCCAGCAACGGCATCAGCGACCGCACCCCTTACCGGGGTCGGCCGCGACCAGCCCCACGAGCGGGTCCCCGCACAACAGCGGGCATCGGCTCCGGGCCCTCCCCCGACCTCGGGATCCGCGGCGCGGCAGACCCGGCAGACCCGGCAGGCGGCGGTCGGGACGACCCCGGCGCGAGTGCCGTTCACCCCGGCGCAACAATGAGTCCGTGCCGCCGACCATCACGCCTCACCCGTCCCGCCGCCGCGCCGAGCCCACGCCCTACGTCGACCTGACGCGGGCCGAGTGGAGCGCGCTGCGCGACCGGACCCCGCTGCCGCTCACCGCCGAGGAGGTCGAGCGGCTGCGCGGCCTCGGCGACGTCATCGACCTGGACGAGGTGATCGACGTCTATCTGCCGCTGTCGCGGCTGCTCAACCTCTACGTCGGCGCCACCCACGGCCTGCGCGGCGCGGTCAACACCTTCCTCGACGACACCGGGGAGGGGCACGGCTCCCAGACCGGCACGCCCTTCGTCATCGGGATCGCCGGCAGCGTCGCGGTCGGCAAGTCCACCACCGCGCGCATCCTGCAGGCGCTGCTGGCCCGCTGGCCGGAGCACCCGCGGGTGGAACTGGTCACCACCGACGGCTTCCTGCTGTCCAAGGCCGAACTCGAGCGCCGCGGGCTGATGTCCCGCAAGGGTTTCCCCGAGTCGTACGACCGGCGCGCCCTGACCCGCTTCGTGGCCGACGTGAAGGCCGGCAAGGACGAGGTGCGGGCGCCCGTCTACTCGCACCTGATCTACGACATCGTGCCGGACGAGGAGCTGGTGGTCCGCAGGCCGGACATCCTCATCGTCGAGGGCCTGAACGTCCTGCAGCCCGCCCTGCCGGGCAAGGACGGCCGCACGCGGGTCGCGCTCGCCGACTACTTCGACTTCAGCCTGTACGTGGACGCGCGCACCGAGGACATCGAGCAGTGGTACCTGGCGCGCTTCCGCACGCTGCGTGAGACCGCCTTCCAGAACCCGCTGTCGTACTTCCACCGCTACACCGAGGTCTCCGAGGAGGAGGCCATGGAGTACGGCCGCCACACCTGGCGCGCCATCAACCAGCCCAACTTGCTGGAGAACGTGCTCCCGACCCGCGGCCGGGCCACCCTCGTCCTGCGCAAGGGCCCCGACCACAAGGTGAGAAGGCTCTCACTGCGCAAACTGTAGTCCGCGGACCTCGGGGTAGCCTGCCCCGCATGCTGCATCTCAGGATGATCGTCCCGCAGGGGAGCACCGGCGACGTCGTGTCCCTCCTCGAGGGGACCGTCGGCGCCACCCACGTCGCCGTGCTGCCCGGAGCGGCCCTCAACCCGCGCGGGGACATCGTCATGTGCGACGTGGCGCGTGAGGCGGGCGACGAACTACTGCGGGCGCTGCGGCGCATGGGCGTCGCCGACACGGGCTCGATCGCGGTGGAGCACATCGATCTGTCACTGTCGGCTCGCGCCGACAAGGCCGAGGAGGAGGCACCCGGGGAAAGCGCGGACGCCGTGCTGTGGGAGTCGCTGACCGACGCGACCCACGAGGAGTCCACCCTCACCGTCACCTACCTGGCGTTCCTGGCCCTGGCGACGATGCTTGCGGCCTGCGGCGTGATGCTGGACAGCGCGATCCTGATCGTCGGTGCGATGGTCGTCGGCCCCGAATTCGGTCCGCTGGCGGGTGTGTGCACCGGCCTGGTCCAGCGTCGCGGGCGGCTGGCCCGGCGTTCCCTGACGGCGCTGCTGGTGGGCTTCCCGGTGGGTATGGTGCTCACCGGCGGATTCAACTACCTGATGGACGCCCTCGGCGTCTTCAGCGTGACCGACTTCACGGCGCCGCATCCGTCGACCTCGTTCATCTGGCAGCCGGACGCCAGCTCCTTCGTGGTGGCGTTCCTCGCCGGGATAGCCGGAATCCTGTCGCTGACCTCCGCCAAGTCCGGCGCCCTGGTCGGCGTGGCGATCTCGGTGACCACCGTCCCGGCGGCCGCCAACGCCGCCCTCGCGCTGTCCTACGGCGACTATCGCGAGCTGTGGGGCTCCTCGGCGCAGCTGGGCGTCAACCTGGCGGGCATCGTCATCGCGGGCGTCCTGACGCTGCTCGCCCAGAAGGGTTTCTGGGCGATGCAGCGCAGGCGGCGTTCGGTGTCGCGCCCGGCCTAGCCGAGCGCGGACTTCACCGCGTCGGCGAGCCTGCCCGCCACGGAGCGGGCGTGGTCGATGTCCGCCGCCTCGACCATGACGCGGACCACAGGCTCGGTGCCGGAGGAGCGCAGCAGCACCCGGCCGGTGCCGCCGAGCTCGGTTTCCGCCTCGGCCACGGCCTCGGACAGCTCGGTGGAGGACTCGACACGGCTCTTGTCGACGTCCCTGACGTTGATCAGCACCTGCGGCAGCCGCTCCATGACGGCCGCCAGCTCGGCCAGGGAACGTCCGGTGGAGGCGACGCGGGCGGCCAGCATGAGGCCGGTGAGGGTGCCGTCGCCGGTGGTGGCGTGGTCGAGGATGATCACGTGGCCGGACTGCTCGCCGCCGAGCGCGTAGCCGTGCTCCTTCATCGACTCCAGCACATAGCGGTCGCCGACGGCGGTCTGCACCAGTTCGACGCCCTCGCGCTCCATGGCGAGCTTGAAGCCCAGGTTGGACATGACGGTGCCGACGACGGTGTTCTTCCGCAGCCGGTCCACCTCGCGCAGGGCGACGGCCAGCACGGCGAGGATCTGGTCGCCGTCGACCTCGTTGCCCTCGTGATCCACGGCCAGGCAGCGGTCCGCGTCGCCGTCGTGGGCGATGCCGAGGTGCGCACCGTGGTCGATGACGGCGGCCTTGAGCAGGTCCAGGTGGGTGGAGCCGCAGCCGTCGTTGATGTTGAGGCCGTCCGGCTGGGCGCCGATGGTGACCACCTCCGCGCCGGCCCGGGCGAAGGCCTCGGGCGAGACGCGGGCCGCGGCGCCGTTTGCCTCGTCCAGGACGATCTTCAGTCCGTCCAGGCGGTTCGGCAGGACGGCGATCAGATGGGCGACGTACTGGTCGAACCCCTCGTCGTACTCCCGCACCCGGCCCACCCCGGCGCCGGTGGGGCGGTCCCAGGGGGCCCCGGTGCGGTGCTCCTCGTAGACGGACTCGATACGGTCCTCCAGCTCGTCGGCGAGCTTGTGCCCGCCCCGGGCGAAGAACTTGATGCCGTTGTCGGGCATCGGGTTGTGGCTCGCCGAGAGCATCACGCCCAGGTCCGCGCCGAGCGCGCCGGTGAGATACGCCACGGCCGGTGTCGGCAGCACGCCCACCCGCAGCACGTCGACGCCGGCGCTGGCGAGCCCGGCCACCACGGCGGCCTCCAGGAACTCTCCGGACGCCCGCGGATCCCGTCCGACCACGGCCACCGGCCTATGGCCCTCGAACGTCCCCGCCTCGGCGAGCACGTGCGCCGCCGCGACCGACAGTCCGAGCGCGAGCTCGGCTGTCAGATCGGCGTTCGCCACACCGCGCACACCATCCGTACCGAAGAGTCGTCCCACGTCTTTCCTCCGAGATGTTGCCGTGCTCCGCCCCGAACCCGCCGGGCGTTCATCCGGTTATACGCCTGTGCCCCCGGAACGCGTACGCCCCGGACGCACGACGTGCCTCCGGGGCGTACCTGCAGCGCAGTGCGCGTGACGCTTAGCGCTTGCTGTACTGCGGCGCCTTGCGGGCCTTCTTCAGACCGGCCTTCTTGCGCTCGATCTCGCGCGCGTCGCGGGTCAGGAAGCCGGCCTTCTTGAGCGGGCCGCGGTTGTTGTCGACGTCCGCCTCGTTCAGCGCACGGGCGACGCCCAGGCGCAGCGCACCGGCCTGGCCGGAGATGCCGCCGCCGTTGATGCGGGCGATGACGTCGTAACGGCCGTCGAGCTCAAGGATCTTGAACGGCTCGTTGACTTCCTGCTGGTGCACCTTGTTGGGGAAGTACTCCTCAAGGGTGCGACCGTTGATCGTCCACTTGCCGGAGCCCGGGATGATCCGGACGCGGGCGACGGACTCCTTGCGGCGGCCCGTGCCGGCGGCCGGCTGGGGCTCGCCGAAGCGGGAGGCGAGGGACTCGGAGGTGTACTCCTCCGGGATCTCGATGGTCTCCACGATCTCGCCGTCCTCGACGAGAGGGGTCTCAGGGGTGGTCTCGGCCACGATGCTCCTCAGATGCTTTCTGTGTCGGTGGTGGCCGGGACTAGCCCTGCGCGACCTGGCTGATCTCGAACGGAACCGGCTGCTGGGCGCCGTGCGGGTGCTCCGCACCCGCGTACACCTTCAGCTTCGAGAGCATCTGGCGGCCCAGGCTGTTCTTGGGCAGCATGCCCTTGACGGCCTTCTCGATGGCCTTCTCGGGGTTCTTGTCGAGCAGCTCGTCGTAGCGGACGGAACGCAGACCGCCCGGGAAGCCCGAGTGACGGTAGGCGAGCTTCTGCTGCTTCTTGTTGCCGGAGAGGTGCACCTTGTCGGCGTTGATGATGATGACGAAGTCACCAGTGTCGACGTGAGGCGCGTACACCGGCTTGTGCTTGCCCCTCAGGAGGGACGCGGCCTGGGACGCCAGACGGCCCAGGACGACGTCCTGCGCGTCAATGACGTGCCACTGGCGCTGGACATCGCCGGGCTTGGGGCTGAACGTACGCACGGTCGTAGCCTTCGCTTCTTCAGTGAGTGGGTCCTGACAAGGCCACCCGGACGATCACGACAGCCCTATCGCCTGCGGCGACGCATACCGCGGGGGCGAACGCTGGTCATCGGCCCGGTGGACCGGCGTAACGGCCTCTCACGTGAGAACGAGCAAGCCAATACGCATAACGAACCTGCAGAATACCCGCGCCTGCCCGTTCGGGTCAAAACAGCGGCAGCGGGGGCGCGCCCGCCCCCGCCGCCGGCACGTCCCCGCTCCCGCCCCCCGCGTCCGAACCGCGGCCGGCCCCGCGACGCTCGGTCACCGCTCGCGCACGACCCGCGTCTCGTCCCAGACCGGCTCCGGCGGCTCGCGGACGAGCCCGTCCGTCCCGAAGACCAGGTACCGGTCGAAGCTGCGGGCGAACCAGCGGTCGTGCGTGACCGCCAGCACCGTGCCGTCGAACGCCTCCAGCCCCTCCTGCAGCGCCTCCGCCGACTCCAGGTCCAGGTTGTCGGTCGGCTCGTCCAGCAGCAGCGCCGTCGCCCCGGCGAGCTCCAGCAGCAGGATCTGGAAGCGCGCCTGCTGCCCGCCCGACAGCTGGTCGAAGCGCTGGTCGCCCTGCCGGTCGAGCTCGTAGCGCCGCAGGGCGGACATCGCCTTGCCGCGGTCACGGGCATGCTCGGTCCACAGGATGTCGACGAGGGTGCGCCCCATCAGCTCCGGATGCGCGTGCGTCTGGGCGAAGTGCCCCGGCACGACCCGCGCCCCCAGCTTCCACTCCCCCGCGTGGCGCACGCCGGCGTCGCCGGCCAGCAGCCGCAGGAAGTGCGACTTGCCCGAACCGTTGGAGCCGAGGACGGCCACCCGCTCCCCGTAGAAGACCTCCAGGTCGAACGGCTTCATCAGCCCGGTCAGCTCCAGCCCCACGCAGGTGACGGCGCGCAGCCCGGTGCGCCCGCCGGACAGCCGCATGCGGATGTCCTGCTCGCGCGGCGGCTCCTGCGGCGGCCCGGCCTCCTCGAACTTCCGCAGCCGGGTCTGCGAGGCGCGGTAGCGGGATGCCATGTCCGGGCTGACGGCCGCTTGCTGGCGGAGGGTCAGCACGAGCTTCTTCAGCCGGGCGTGCTCCTCCTCCCAGCGCCGCCGCAGCTCCTCGAAGCGTGCGAAGCGTTCACGGCGCGCCTCGTGGTACGTGGCGAAGCCGCCGCCGTGCACCCACACGTCCGAACCGGCCGGTCCCGGCTCCACGCTCACGATCTTCTCGGCCGAGCGGGCCAGCAGCTCCCGGTCGTGGGAGACGAACAGCACCGTCTTCCTGGTCTGCCGCAGCTGTTCCTCGAGCCAGCGCTTGCCGGGGACGTCGAGGTAGTTGTCCGGCTCGTCCAGCAGCAGCACCTCGTCGGTGCCGCGCAGCAGCGCCTCCAGCACCAGCCGCTTCTGCTCGCCGCCCGACAGCGTCCGCACCTCGCGCCACTGCGCCCGCTCGTAGGGGACGCCCAGCGCGGCCGTGGTGCACATGTCCCAGACCGTCTCGGCCTCGTAGCCGCGGGCCTCCGCCCAGTCGCTGAGCGCCTGCGCGTAGGCCAGCTGGGCCGCCTCGTCGTCCTGGGCCATGATCTTCAGTTCGGCGGCGTCGACCGCCGCCGCGGCCGCGCGGATCCGCGGCGGCGCCACGGACACCAGCAGATCCCGCACGGTGCGGTCGTCCCGCACCGAGCCGACGAACTGCGGCATGACGCCCAGTCCGCCGCTCACCGCGACCGTGCCGCCGTGCGGCTTCAACTCGCCGGAGATCAGCCGCAGAAGGGTCGTCTTGCCGGCGCCGTTCGCCCCGACCAGGGCCACCGCGGCGCCCTCGCCCACCCGGAACGAGACGTCGCCCAGCAACACCCGGCCGTCCGGCAGGTAGTACTCCAGATGCGCAACGTCCACATGTCCCATGAGGGGATTGTCGTAGCCCGCCCGCCCACCGCCAAACGGGTTTCCTCCTCTATAGAATCCGCGCCATGACTGACGGGTCGCAGCAGCCGTACAACCCGAACCAGGGATGGACCGCACCGCCGGGACAGCAAGGCGTCCCAGGCACGTCCGGGGAGCAGCGCCAGGTGCTCCGCGGCCAGATCGTCGGCGGGCCCGACCACCAGCCCCAGCAGCCCGCCTGGACCCCGCCCGCCGACTGGGCCCCACCGGAGCCCGGCCAGGGCACCCGCGGCCCCTCGCAGCCGCAGCACACGCCGCCCGCCGTCGAGGAGCCGGACTGGTCGGCGCTCGCCGAGGAGGCGGAGGCCGGCGCCCGGCGCCGCCGCCTCTTCCTGATAGGCGGCGGCGTCCTGGCCGCCGCAGCCGTCGCCGGCATCGTCGCGGTCGCCGTGGCCAGCTCCGGCAGCGGCCCCGCTCCTTCCCCGACCGCGACCGGCTCGGCCCCCTCCTCCGCCATCGCGCTGCCGCCCGAGCCCTCCTTCTCCGCGGTTGCGCCGGCCCCGACCTACGGCCCGCTCGACTTCCTCTCCACCGCCGCCAAGGACACCGCCCCGCTCGGGGTCGGCACCCTCTTCCCTGGCACGAAGCTCGACTACACCGGTGGCCGCTCCTACGTGAAGACCGCCGCCAAGGAGAACCGCGACTGCGCCGCGGCCGCGAAAAACCCGCTCGCCACCGCACTCGCCAAGGGCGGCTGCACCCGGATGATGCGGGTGACGTACACCCGCGGCGGCTCCGCCGTCACCGTGGGCGTGGCCGTGTTCAAGGACGCGGCGTCCGCCAGAGAACTGGCCAGGACCAACAGGTTCCTGCTCCCGCTGAGCGGAGGCGGGCTCGGCGACTTCTGCCACGGCGTCAAGTGCTGGGCCAAGTCGGGCGCGGTGGGCCGCTATGCCTACTTCTCCATCTCCGGCCCGAAGAGCGGCGCTGCGGCCACCTCCGCCGACACCGCGTCCCGCCAGGCCGGCCAGGACGTCTTCAACTACGCCTTCAACCGCATCGTGCAGCGCGGCAAGGACCAGGCCGCCGCGGCGATGGCCTCGGAGGCCGCCGCACCGGCCGGCTGACCCCGCCCGCGGAGCCGCCGCCCCGACCGCCGCCCCACCCAAGGGCCCGGGGCGGCCCCGCCGCCCACGGCATCCCCACGGGTACCCGTGCCCGGCGCGGCGGCTCCCGGACGGTGCCGCACGGGAACGCCTCGCCGCGACGACGCGGTGCCCGGCGCCGGGGCGCCCGCCCGCGGAACCCCTGTGGTCCGCCCGGCCGCTCTCCGGCACGGCGCACGCCCGCCCGGGACGACGAGGCGGCGGCCCCGCCTCAGGCCCTCGGCAAAGGAAGGGTGCGCATGTTGCGGGCCTCGCGGCTGCGCGCGGCCAGCAGCTCGTCCACCGGGTAACCGACCTCCTCCAGGGTCAGCCCGTGCGGCCGCACCACATTGACCGCCGAGTGCCGCACCCGTCCCGCCAGCACCTCCCCGGGGAAGCCGACCGGCCGGTGCCCGTCCCCCACCAGCAGCATCGCCCCGACCAGGGCCCGCACCATGTTGTGGCAGAAGGCGTCGGCGCGCACGGTCGCCACCGCCAACCCGGAGGCGTCCCGCTCCCAGTGCAGCTCCAGGAGGGTGCGGATGGTCGTCGCGCCCTCCCGCTTCTTGCAGTAGGCGGCGAAGTCGTGCTCGCCGAGCAGCCTGCGTGCCGCCTCGTTCATCAGGTCGACGTCCACCGGCCGGTCGTGCCAGAGCACATGGCCCCGCAGCAGCGGGTCGACCCCGCCCTGGTGGTCGCCGACCCGGTAGGCGTAGCGGCGCCAGATCGCGGAGAAGCGCGCGTTGAAACCGGCCGGTGCCCGCGACACCTTCCACACCCGTACGTCCCAGGGCAGCCGCCCGGCCAGCCGGCGCAGCAGCTTGCCGCCCTCCCGCTCCCAGACGTCCTCCGGCAGGTCGACATGCGCGACCTGCCCCCGGGCGTGCACCCCGGCGTCCGTCCGCCCGGCGACGGTCAGCTCGACCGGATCGGGCAGCCGCAGCACGGTCTGCAGGGCCGACTCCAGCTCCCCCTGCACCGTCCGCCTGCTGCGCTGCTTCGCCCACCCGGAGAACTCGGCCCCGTCGTAGGCCAGGTCCAGCCGCACCCGGACGAGACCGGGCTCCACCTCGTCACTCGCCACACTCACCCCCAGATCCTCTCCAGCACGCGGACGGGCCCGCCCCCAGCGATCTGGGTGCGGGCCCGTCCGGTCGGGACGTCAGGCGTCCTTGGACTCCTCGGCCGGAGCCTCGGTGGCCTCCGCCGTGTCCTCGGCCTCGACCTTCTCCTCGGCCGGAGCCTCGGTCTTGGCCTCGGCCTCCTTGACCGCGCGCTTGGTCGCGGCCTCCGCCTCGCCCGTGGCCTGCTGGGCCACGGTCAGCGCCTCCACCAGCTCGATGACGGCCATCGGCGCGTTGTCGCCGCGGCGGTTACCGATCTTGGTGATGCGGGTGTAACCACCCGGGCGGTTCTCGTACCGCGGGGCGATCTCGGTGAAGAGCGTGTGGACGATGCCCTTGTCCGTGATCGTCTGCAGCACCAGGCGACGGTTGTGGATGTCGCCCTTCTTCGCCTTGGTGATCAGGCGCTCCGCGACCGGACGCAGACGGCGCGCCTTGGCCTCGGTGGTGGTGATGCGACCGTGCTCGAACAGCGACTTCGCGAGGTTCGCGAGAAGCAGACGCTCGTGCGCGGCGCTGCCGCCCAGACGGGCACCCTTGGCGGGCTTCGGCATGGTGTTTCTCCTCAGATCTGCACCGGCCGTGTCAGGTACCGGTGTCAGGAACCCCCCAGGCGGACGCCTGGAGGCAGTCGGATCAGTACTGCTCGGTCTCGGCGAAGCCGGCGTCGGCGTCGTCGTCCGCACCGAAGGTGTCGGCGGCGGAGGTCGGGTCGAATCCGGGCGGGCTGTCCTTAAGGGCCAGGCCCATGCCGGCCAGCTTCGCCTTGACCTCGTCGATCGACTTCGCACCGAAGTTGCGGATGTCGAGCAGGTCGGCCTCGGAGCGCGCCACGAGCTCACCCACGGAGTGGATGCCCTCACGCTTGAGGCAGTTGTAGGAGCGGACGGTGAGCTCGAGCTCCTCGATCGGGAGCGCGAGGTCCGCGGCGAGGGCGGCGTCCGTCGGGGACGGGCCCATGTCGATGCCCTCGGCGTCGACGTTCAGCTCGCGGGCGAGACCGAACAGCTCGACGAGGGTCTTGCCGGCCGAGGCCACGGCGTCACGGGGGCGCATCGCGGGCTTGGTCTCGACGTCGACGATCAGCTTGTCGAAGTCGGTGCGCTGCTCGACACGGGTCGCCTCGACCTTGTAGCTGACCTTGAGCACCGGGCTGTAGATGGAGTCGACCGGGATGCGGCCGATCTCCTGGCCCTGCTGCTTGTTCTGGACGGCGGAGACGTAGCCGCGACCGCGCTCGACGGTCAGCTCCATCTCCAGCTTGCCCTTGGCGTTCAGGGTGGCCAGCACCAGGTCGGGGTTGTGCACCTCGACACCGGCCGGGGGCGCGATGTCGGCGGCGGTGACCACACCCGGGCCCTGCTTGCGCAGGTACATCACGACCGGCTCGTCGTGCTCCGAGGAGACGACCAGGGACTTGATGTTGAGGATGAGGTCGGTGACGTCCTCCTTGACACCCGGCACGGTGGTGAACTCGTGCAGGACGCCGTCGATCCGGATCGAGGTGACGGCGGCACCGGGGATCGAGGAGAGGAGCGTGCGGCGGAGCGAGTTGCCGAGGGTGTAGCCGAAGCCCGGCTCCAGCGGCTCGATCACGAACCGGGAGCGGAACTCGTCGACGACCTCTTCGGTCAACGAGGGGCGCTGAGCGATCAGCATGCGGTATTGCCTCCAGTCTTCGGCACCCACCATTTGATGCCGAGGCTTCAAGGGTACGGGCGGCGCGGCACGCAATGCCGCACCGCCCGGGACCGTGAGCCCTGCTACTTCGAGTAGAGCTCGACGATCAGCTGCTCCTGCACCTGGGTGTCGATCACCGGGCGCTCGGGCAGGTTGTGCACGAGGATCCGCAGACGCGAGGGGATCGCCTCCAGCCAGGCCGGGACGGTCCTCTCGCCGGCCTCCCCCTGAGCCACCTGGAAGGGGGTCAGGGTACGGGAGGACTCGCGGACCTCGATGATGTCGTTCGCGACGACACGGGCCGACGGGATGTCGGTCTTGACGCCGTTCACGAGGAAGTGGCCGTGACGGACCAGCTGCCGCGCATGATCGCGCGACTTGGCGAAGCCCGCCCGGTAGACCACGTTGTCCAGCCGGGACTCGAGGATGCGGAGCAGGTTCTCACCGGTCTTGCCGGTCCTGCGGTTCGCCTCGTCGTAGTAGCCCCGGAACTGCTTCTCAAGGACACCGTAGATGCGCGCGCACTTCTGCTTCTCACGCATCTGCAACAGGTACTCGCTGTCCTTGGTGCGCCCGCGTCCGTGCTCACCCGGGGGGTAAGGACGGATCTCGATCGGGCACTTCGCGCTCTCGCACTTGCTCCCCTTGAGGAAGAGCTTCTGCTTCTCCCGACGGCAACGCTTGCAGTCGGCCCCGGTGTAACGCGCCATTCCTGTTTTTCTCCTACCTGCTCAGCGGATTGCTGATCAGACGCGCCGGCGCTTCGGCGGGCGGCATCCGTTGTGCGGGGTCGGAGTGACGTCCTGGATCGAGCCGACCTCGAGGCCGGTGGCCTGGAGCGAGCGGATCGCGGTCTCACGGCCGGAGCCGGGGCCCTTGACGAACACATCGACCTTGCGCATGCCGTGCTCCTGCGCGCGGCGGGCGGCCGACTCGGCGGCCATCTGCGCGGCGAACGGGGTCGACTTGCGCGAGCCCTTGAAGCCGACGTGGCCGGCGGAGGCCCAGGAGATCACGTTGCCGGACGGGTCCGTGATCGAAACGATGGTGTTGTTGAACGTGCTCTTGATGTGGGCGTGCCCATGAGCGACGTTCTTCTTCTCCTTGCGGCGCACCTTCTTGGCGCCGGCCTGACGGCCCTTCGGAGGCATATGTGGTTACTCCCGGTGGAGGTGGTCGGTCCTACAGCGAAGACCGCTGACGAGCGTCCGCTGAGGACTACTTCTTGCCCGGCTTCTTCTTGCCGGCGATGGCGCGACGCGGGCCCTTGCGGGTGCGGGCGTTGGTGTGGGTCCGCTGGCCGTGGACCGGCAGACCGCGGCGGTGGCGCAGGCCCTGGTAGCAGCCGATCTCGACCTTGCGACGGATGTCCGCCTGGATCTCGCGACGGAGGTCACCCTCGGTCTTGATGTTGGCGTCCACGTACTCGCGGATCTTGACCAGGTCCTCTTCGTCCAGGTCGCGGACCCGGGTGTTCGGGTTCACGCCCGTGGCGGCGAGGGTCTCCTTGGCCAGGGTGCGGCCGATGCCGAAGACGTAGGTGAGGGCGACCTCCACACGCTTCTCGCGCGGGATGTCGACACCTGAAACGCGTGCCATTCAATGGCTCCTGTTGGTGTCCGGGGGTCTTCCACAGCACCGTTCCTGACCGCCGTACGAGGTACGGATCAGGTCTCCGGCCCCCGCCGGAGGTGCCGTCAGCCGAAGCGTTCCGGCCGGACGGGTGCTGCGTATGTACATGTGTTGCTCGCGTCGCGCGAAGAACTGCGAGGTGCAGGTCGGCGTGCGTCAGCCCTGGCGCTGCTTGTGGCGCAGGTTGTCGCAGATGACCATGACCCGGCCGTGGCGGCGGATCACCTTGCACTTGTCGCAGATCTTCTTGACGCTCGGCTTGACCTTCATGGAATCAGGTTCTCCGGGTCGTGAGATCTACTTGTAGCGGTAGACGATCCGTCCGCGCGTGAGGTCGTAGGGGGACAACTCCACAACGACCCGGTCATCGGGAAGGATGCGGATGTAGTGCATACGCATCTTGCCGCTGATGTGCGCGAGGACCTTGTGACCGTTCTGCAGCTCCACCTTGAACATAGCGTTCGGCAGAGACTCGATCACGGTGCCCTCGATTTCGATGGCGCCTTGCTTCTTGGCCATGTCCTGCTTTCGGGATCGGCTACCTTGGCCGGCTGCGGGCATGCCCGAAGGCACACGCGAGCCGACGTGACAGTCTACGTCAGCCGTTCCTGAAAGACGAATCCGGGGTGTATGCCCGCGGAAGATGATCGCTAAGCGGAACGGACGCCCTCGCTCAGGCGAGCGGGTCCGGGGCGGCCGTGATCCCGTACTCCGCCAGCTTGGCCTTGCCGCCGTCGCGGGCGGTCAGCACCAGCGGGCCCTCCTCGGTGAGCGCGACGGAGTGCTCCCAGTGGGAGGACCAGCTGCCGTCGTTCGACTTGACCGTCCACTCGTCCTCGAGGACGTGGGTGAGGGGGGTGCCCAGGCTCACCATCGGCTCGATGGCCAGGCACATGCCGGGCACCAGGCGCGGACCCTTGCCGCGCTTGCGCGAGACGTAGTTCAGCAGGTGGGGGTCCATGTGCATCTGCGAACCGATGCCGTGGCCGCCGTACTCCTCGATGATCCCGTACCTGCCACCGCCGGGCCTGGGCTGCCGGCGGATGTACGTCTCGATGGCCCGCGAGATGTCGACCAGCCGGTCGCCCTTGCGGAAGGCCGCGATGCCCGCCCACATGGACTCCTCGGTGACCCGGCTGAGCTCGACGAGCTCCGGGGCGTGACCGCTGCCCACGAAGGCGGTGTAGGCGGCGTCGCCGTGCCAGCCGTCGACGATGGCGCCGCAGTCGATCGAGATGACGTCGCCGTCCTTGAGGACCGTCGCGGTGTCCGGGATGCCGTGGACGACGACGTCGTTCACCGAGGTGCAGATCGTGGCGGGGAATCCGCCGTACCCCAGGAAGTTCGGCTTGGCGCCGTGGTCGGCGAGGACCTTGCGGGCCACGTCGTCCAGGTCCTTGGTGGTGGCCCCGGGTACGGCCGCCTCACGGGTGGCCTCGTGGATCGCGGCCACGACCAGGCCCGCCGCGCGCATCTTCGCGATCTGCTCGGGGGTCTTGATCTCCACCATCGGTCCTGGCCTTCCTTCGTCCCACCGGATTACCTCAACGGTACGGCCGCGGGGTCCTGGGGGACACCGCGGCCGCAACGGTCACGCATGTGTTCAGGCGGCGCTGTCGCCCGTGTCCTTCTTGTCGTGCAGCGCGTCCATCGCCCGCTTGGTCACCTCGGTGACCTTGCCCAGGGCCGAGATGGTGCGCACCAGGCCCTGCTGCTTGTAGTAGTCGATGATCGGCTCGGTCTTGCTGTGGTACTCCTCCAGCCGGACGCGCACCTTCTCCTCGGTGTCGTCCGACCGCTGGTACAGCTCGCCGCCGCACTCGTCGCAGACGCCCTCGGCCGCCGGCGGGTTGTAGACCACGTGGAAGACGTGGGCGCCGTTCTTGCGGCACAGCCGGCGACCGGCGATCCGCTTGACGACCTCCTCCTCGGGCACCTCGAGGTCCAGCACGGCGTCGAGCGCGATGCCGTTCTCGGCGAGGATCTTGTCGAGCGCCTGGGCCTGGCCCACGTTCCGCGGGAAGCCGTCGAGCAGGAAGCCGTTCTCGGCGTCCGCCTGCAGCATGCGGTCCTTGGCCATGCCGATGGTGATCTCGTCCGGCACCAGCCGGCCCGCGTCCATGTACTCCTGGGCCTTGCGGCCCAGCTCCGTGCCCTGGCTGATGTTCGCCCGGAAGAGGTCGCCCGTGGAGATGTGCGGGATCGACAGATTCCTGGCAAGGTACGCGGCCTGCGTACCCTTGCCGGCCCCGGGGGGGCCGACGAGGACGATGCGCATCAGCGGAGGAACCCTTCGTAGTTACGCTGCTGAAGCTGGCTCTCGATCTGCTTCACGGTCTCCAGGCCGACACCCACGATGATGAGGATGCTCGTCCCGCCGAACGGGAAGTTCTGGTTCGCGTTGAACAGCACCAGCGCCACGGTGGGCACCAGGGCGATCAGCCCCAGGTACATCGCGCCCGGCCACGTGATGCGGTTGAGCACGTAGCTGAGGTACTCCGCGGTGGGACGACCAGCCCGGACACCCGGGATGAACCCACCATACTTCTTCATGTTGTCCGCGACTTCCTCGGGGTTGAACGAGATGGCCACGTAGAAGAAGGCGAAGAAGACGATCAGCAGGAAGTACGTGGTGATGTAGATCGGGTGGTCGCCCTTGACCAGGTTGTCCCTGACCCAGTTCGCCCAGCCGGAGGTCGATCCACTGAACTGCACGACCAGCGACGGGATGTACAGGAGCGAGGACGCGAAGATGACGGGGATCACACCCGCCTGGTTCACCTTGAGCGGAATGTAGGTGGAGGTTCCACCATACGAACGACGCCCGATCATGCGCTTCGCGTACTGCACGGGGATGCGGCGCTGCGCCTGCTCGACGAAGACGACGAGGGCGACCATCGCCAGGCCCACGAGGATGACGGCGCCGAACTCGACCCAGCCGTCCGCGATGTTCCCGGACTTCTTGATCGCCCAGAGGGCGCCGGGGAAGCCGGCCGCGATCGACAGGAACATCAGGATCGACATGCCGTTGCCGATGCCGCGGTCGGTGATCAGCTCGCCCAGCCACATGATGAGCGCGGTGCCCGCGGTCATCGTGATGACCATCGTAATCGTGGTGAAGATCGACTGGTTGGGGACGATGTTGAAGCGGTCGGGGCACTGCTGGAAGAGGCTGCCGGAGCGGGCCGTGGCCACCAGGCCGGTGCCCTGCAGAACCGCGAGCGCCACGGTGAGGTAGCGCGTGTACTGCGTGATCTTGGTCTGGCCGGCCTGGCCCTCCTTCTTGAGGGCTTCCAGGCGGGGGATGACCACGGTGAGCAGCTGCAGGATGATGCTCGCGGTGATGTACGGCATGATGCCGAGCGCGAAGATCGTGAGCTGCAGAAGCGCGCCGCCGCTGAAGAGGTTCACCAGGCCGAAGAGACCCTGGTTCCCCCCGACCGCCTTGATGCAGGAGTTGACCACCTGGTAGTCGACCCCCGGGATCGGGATGTGGGCTCCCAGCCGGAACAGCACCATGATGGCCAGCGTGAACAGCAGCTTCTTGCGCAGGTCGGGCGTCCTGAACGCCCGGGCGAACGCGGTGAGCACGGTGCCTCCTGCGCCTCCCGCCTCTTCGGCGGGAGGTGACGGTGTTGAAAGCTACGAATGGTCTAACAGCAAAACGTTGGGGGTAGCCCGACCTGCGTGAGCACAAGGCTCCGCAAGACCGGCCCGGCCCACCTTACCGGCGAGCATCCTTCCCCGGAATGACCAACCGGGGATGCCCCGCACGAAAGTACGGAACATCCCCGGCTGGATGTGGCATCACTCTCAGACGAGCTCGGTGACCGAGCCGCCCGCGGCGGTGATCTTCTCCTTGGCGGAGCCGGAGACCGCGTCAACGGTCACCTGCAGCGCCACGGAGACCTCGCCGGTGCCCAGCACCTTGACGAGCTGGTTCTTCCGCACGGCACCCTTGGCGACCAGGTCGGCCACCGTGACCTCGCCACCCTCGGGGTAGAGCGCGGCCAGCTTGTCCAGGTTCACGACCTGGTACTCGGTGCGGAACGGGTTCTTGAAGCCCTTCAGCTTCGGAAGACGCATGTGGAGGGGCATCTGCCCACCCTCGAAGCGCTCCGGAACCTGGTAGCGGGCCTTCGTGCCCTTGGTACCACGACCGGCCGTCTTGCCCTTGGAGGCCTCACCACGACCGACACGGGTCTTGGCGGTCTTGGCACCCGGGGCCGGACGGAGGTTGTGGACCTTCAGCGGAGACTGCTCTCCCATGTCAGTCGACCTCCTCGACCGTGACGAGGTGGCGCACGGTGTGGACCATGCCGCGGATCTCCGGGCGGTCCTCCTTGACCACGACGTCGTTCAGCCGCTTCAGGCCGAGCGAACGCAGAGTGTCACGGTGGTTCTGCTTGCTGCCGATGTAGGACTTGACCTGCGTGACCTTGAGGCGAGCCATTACGCACCCACCCCTGCACGCGCCCGGAGCAGAGCAGCCGGGGCCACGTCCTCGAGCGGCAGGCCACGACGGGCGGCGATCTCCTCGGGGCGCTGCAGGCCCTTCAGAGCCTCCACCGTGGCGTGCACGATGTTGATCGCGTTGTCCGAGCCGAGCGACTTCGACAGCACGTCGTGGATACCGGCGCACTCCAGGACGGCGCGCACCGGACCACCGGCGATCACACCCGTACCGGGGGAAGCCGGCTTGAGCAGGACGACGCCCGCGGCCTTCTCGCCCTGGATCGGGTGCGGGATGGTGCCCTGGATACGGGGGACCTTGAAGAAGTGCTTCTTGGCCTCCTCAACGCCCTTGGCGATGGCGGCCGGCACCTCCTTGGCCTTGCCGTAACCGACACCCACGGTGCCGTCACCGTCGCCCACCACGACCAGCGCGGTGAAGCTGAAGCGACGACCACCCTTCACAACCTTGGCGACGCGGTTGATCGCGACGACGCGCTCAACGTACGCGGTCTTCTCGGCGGCAGCTGCGCCGCCGTCACGGCCCTTCCGGTCCCGCCGCTCGCCGCCACCGGCACCGCCACCGCGGCGCTGGGGTCCAGCCATTGGATTTACCTCTCTCTGTTTCCGCTAGCTACGGAACCGGCTCAGAAACCGAGCCCGGCTTCGCGGGCGGCGTCGGCCAGGGCAGCGATGCGACCGGCGTACCGGTTGCCACCGCGGTCGAACACAACGGTCCCGACGCCGGCCGCCTTGGCCCGCTCGGCGACCAGCTGGCCGACCTTCTTCGCCTGCTCGGTCTTGTCGCCCTCGGCACCCCGGATCGAGGTGTCCAGGTGCGACGCCGAGGCCAGGGTGTGGCCCTTGAGGTCGTCGATGACCTGCGCCGTGATGCCCCGGTTGGAACGGGTCACGACCAGGCGCGGACGCTCGTCCGTGCCCGAGATCCGCTTGCGGACGCGGATGTGGCGACGCTTCTTGGCAGCGCCCTTGTAAGCGTCGCCCTTGGCGATCTTCACGCCGTATGCCATGGCTTACTTACCAGCCTTTCCGACCTTGCGGCGGATGACTTCGCCCTCGTACTTGACGCCCTTGGCCTTGTACGGGTCGGGCTTCCGCAGCTTGCGGATGTTCGCGGCGACCTCGCCGACCTTCTGCTTGTCGATGCCCTCGACCGAGAACTTGGTGGGGCTCTCGACCTTGAAGGAGATGCCCTCGGGGGCCTCGACGAGGATCGGGTGGCTGTAGCCCAGGGCGAACTCCAGGTCGGAGCCCTTCGCCTGGACGCGGTAGCCGACACCGCTGATCTCGAGCTTCTTCACGTAGCCCGCGGTCACGCCGGTGATCATGTTCGCCACCAGCGTGCGGGACAGGCCGTGCAGGGCCTTGTTCTGACGCTCGTCGTTCGGACGCGACACCTGCAGGGTGCCGTCCTCGCTCTTGACGATGTCGATCGGCGCGGCAACGGTGTGGGTCAGGGAACCCTTGGGGCCCTTCACCGAGACCGTCCGGCCATCGATGGTGACGTCCACGCCGGCGGGAACCGGGATGGGCAGCCGTCCAATACGCGACATGGCTATACCTCCGTTTCCCGACTACCAGACGTAGGCGAGGACTTCCCCACCCACGCCCTTCTTGTTGGCCTGCTTGTCGGTGAGGAGCCCGTGGGAGGTGGAGATGATCGCCACGCCCAGGCCGCCGAGCACCTTCGGCAGGTTGGTGGACTTTGCGTAGACCCGCAGACCGGGCTTGCTGATGCGCTTGATGCCGGCGATCGAGCGCTCGCGGTTGGGACCGAACTTCAGGTCGATGGTGAGGTTCTTGCCGACCTCGGCGTCCTCGACCTTCCAGCCCTGGATGTAGCCCTCCTGCTGGAGGATCTCCGCGATGTGCGACTTGATCTTGCTGAACGGCATGGTGACCTCGTCGTGGTACGCGAAGTTCGCGTTCCGCAGACGCGTCAGCATGTCTGCGATCGGGTCAGTCATGGTCATGTGATGGCCTTAGGCCTCTCTCGCCGGGGTTTCCTATATGCGCCATCCCTCTCCCCCATGAGACTGGAGGCGGGTGCGGCGCGGGGACCTACGGCGTAGTAAGACGGTCATGGGCGGCGGGCGCCCAGCCCCTTTACCTTACGGTACTCAGGGCTGAGCTCCCGCCACTCATCTGCTTACCGAGAGCCCTGGTGGTTACCAGGAGCTCTTGGTCACGCCCGGCAGCTCACCGCGGTGCGCCATCTCACGAAGGCACACGCGGCACAGGCCGAACTTGCGGTACACGGAGTGCGGACGGCCGCAGCGCTGGCAGCGCGTGTAGGAACGCACGCCGAACTTGGGCTTGCGGGCGGCCTTCGCGATAAGAGCCTTCTTCGCCACGGCTCACGCCTCCTTGAACGGGAAGCCGAGGTGACGAAGGAGCGCGCGGCCCTCAGCGTCGTTGGTCGCCGTGGTCACCACGGTGATGTCCATACCCCGGGTGCGGTCGATCTTGTCCTGGTCGATCTCGTGGAACATGACCTGCTCCGTGAGACCGAAGGTGTAGTTGCCCCGGCCGTCGAACTGCTTCGGCGACAGACCGCGGAAGTCGCGGATGCGCGGGAGCGCGAGCGACAGCAGACGGTCCAGGAACTCCCACATGCGGTCACCGCGGAGGGTGACGTGGGCGCCGATCGGCTGGCCCTCGCGCAGCTTGAACTGCGCGATGGACTTACGGGCCTTGGTGACGGCCGGCTTCTGGCCGGTGATCGTGGTGAGGTCGCGGATCGCGCCCTCGATCAGCTTGGAGTCGCGGGCGGCGTCGCCCACACCCATGTTGACCACGATCTTGGTGAGACCGGGGATCTGCATGACGTTCTCGTACTGGAACTCGTCACGCATCTTGCCCGCGATCTCCTCGCGGTAGCGCGCCTTCAGACGAGGCGAAGTGGTGGCAGTCATCAGATGTCCTCACCGGTCCGCTTGGCAACGCGGATCTTGTTGCCCTCGTCGTCGAAGCGGTAGCCGACGCGGGTCACGACCTTCTTGCCGTCCTTCTCCACGACCAGCTGGACGTTGGACACGTGGACGGGAGCCTCGGTCGTGATGATGCCGCCGGTCTTGGAACCGCGAGCGGTCTGGCCGGCCTTGGTGTGCTTCTTGACCCGGTTGACACCCTCGACCAGGACACGGTCCTCGGCGGGGTAGGCCGCGATGACCTTGCCCTGCTTGCCCTTGTCCTTACCGGTGATGACCTGGACCAGGTCGCCCTTCTTGATCTTCATCGGTTACAGCACCTCCGGCGCGAGCGAGATGATCTTCATGAACTTCTTCTCGCGCAGCTCCCGGCCCACGGGGCCGAAGATACGGGTGCCGCGGGGGTCACCGTCGTTCTTGAGGATGACGGCCGCGTTCTCGTCGAAGCGGATGTACGAACCGTCGGGACGGCGGCGCTCCTTGACGGTGCGCACGACGACCGCCTTGACGACGTCGCCCTTCTTCACGTTGCCACCGGGGATCGCGTCCTTGACGGTGGCGACGATGACGTCACCGATTCCCGCGTAGCGGCGACCGGAGCCACCGAGCACACGGATGCAAAGAATCTCCTTCGCACCCGTGTTGTCGGCGACACGCAGTCGCGACTCCTGCTGGATCACGTCTATCTCCTGATCGTCTGCCGGTTCCCTCCGGGGCGGGCCCGGAGAGCCTGGCGGAACCGTCCTGCGGGGAGATCCCCGCAGGAATTACGTGCCGACCGGGGCCGGGCCGCGCGAGGTCGTCGCGCGGCCCGGCCGGCCGAGCGGTCTTACTTGGCCTTCTCGAGGATCTCGACGACGCGCCAGCGCTTGCTCGCGGACAGCGGCCGGGTCTCCATGAGGAGGACGCGGTCGCCGACGCCCGCGGCGTTCTGCTCGTCGTGCGCCTTGAGCTTGTTCGTACGGCGGATGACCTTGCCGTACAGGGCGTGCTTCACACGGTCCTCGACGGCGACCACGACGGTCTTGTCCATCTTGTCGCTGACCACGAGGCCCTCACGGGTCTTGCGGAAGCCGCGCTGCTCGCTGCTCTCAGTCACATTCTTCTCGCTCATCAGGCGTTCTCCACCGTCTCGATGCCGAGCTCACGCTCACGCATGAGGGTGTAGATCCGGGCGATGTCCTTGCGGACGATCCTCAGCCGGGAGTTGTTCTCGAGCTGTCCGGTGGCCGCCTGGAAGCGGAGGTTGAACAGCTCCTCCTTGGCCTCACGCAGCTTCGCGACGAGCTCCTCGTCACCCAGCTGGCGCAGCTCGGTCGCCTTGGTACCGGCCGCCATTACAGCTCACCTGCCTCGCGCCGGACGATCCGGCACTTCATCGGAAGCTTGTGGGCGGCTCGGGTGAGCGCCTCACGCGCAACCTTCTCGTTCGGGAAGGACAGCTCGAACATCACCCGACCGGGCTTGACGTTCGCGACCCACCACTCCGGGGAGCCCTTACCGGAACCCATGCGGGTTTCGGCCGGCTTCTTCGTGAGGGGACGGTCCGGGTAGATGTTGATCCAGACCTTGCCGCCACGGCGGATGTGACGGGTGATGGCGATACGAGCGGACTCGATCTGCCGGTTCGTCACGTACGCCGGGGTGACGGCCTGGATGCCGTACTCACCGAACGCCAGCTCGGTGCCACCCTTGGCCATGCCATCACGCTTCGGGTGGTGCTGCTTACGGTGCTTGACCCGACGGGGGATCAGCATGGGAGTCAGGCCTCCGTTCCGGTGGTCTCCGCAGCCGGAGCCTCAGCGGTGGTCGCCTCGGCCTTGGGGGCCTGGGCGTCACCCTGGGGACGACGGCCACGGCCGCCGCGCTCGCCACCGCGGCGCTGCGGACGGTCATTGCCACCGCCACGGGCCGGGCGGTTGCCGGCGCGGGCGGCGGCGTTCTCGGCGCGGACCTCGGCGATGTTCTTGACGTCGCCCTTGTAGATCCACACCTTCACGCCGATGCGGCCGAAGGTCGTACGGGCCTCGAAGAAGCCGTAGTCGACGTTGGCGCGCAGCGTGTGCAGCGGAACGCGGCCCTCGCGGTAGAACTCCGAGCGGGACATCTCGGCGCCGCCGAGACGGCCACCGCACTGGATCTTGATGCCCTTGGCGC
Organism: Actinacidiphila sp. bgisy167; assembly: GCF_057707665.1. Taxonomy (NCBI): domain Bacteria; kingdom Bacillati; phylum Actinomycetota; class Actinomycetes; order Kitasatosporales; family Streptomycetaceae; genus Actinacidiphila; species Actinacidiphila sp. bgisy167. The sequence goes on from NZ_JBYIQP010000001.1 coordinate 39,469, forward strand.
CGGCCTTCATCGTGCTCTGCATCGACTTGCGCATGGCACGACGGAAGGAGACACGGGAGGACAGCTGCTCGGCGACGGCCTGGGCCACCAGCTGAGCGTCCGTCTCCGGGTTCTTGACCTCGAGGATGTTGAGCTGGACCTGCTTGCCGGTCAGCTTCTCCAGGTCGCCGCGGATGCGGTCGGCCTCCGCGCCGCGACGGCCGATGACGATGCCCGGCCGGGCGGTGTGGATGTCGACGCGGACGCGGTCGCGGGTGCGCTCGATCTCCACCTTGGAGATGCCGGCCCGCTCCATGCCCTGCGTCATCATCCGGCGGATGGCGACGTCTTCCTTGACGTAGTCCTTGTAGAGCTTGTCGGCGTACCAACGGGACTTGAAGTCCGTCGTCACGCCGAGCCGGAACCCGTGCGGGTTAACCTTCTGGCCCATTACCGGGTTCCTTCCTTGCTGCTGACGACCACGGTGATGTGGCTGGTCCGCTTGCGGATCCGGTAGGCACGGCCCTGGGCACGCGGACGGAACCGCTTCAGGGTCGGGCCCTCGTCGACGTACGCCTCGCTGATGTACAGCGACTCGGCGTCGGTGTGGTCGTAGTTGTGCGCGGCGTTGGCAATGGCGCTGTCGAGCACCTTGCCCACCGGCACGCTCGCGGCCTGCGGGGCGAAACGCAGGACCGCCTGAGCCTCCGTGGCGCTCATGCCACGGATGAGGTCCACCACGCGGCGGGCCTTCATGGGCGTGACGCGGATGTACCGCGCCTGGGCCCTGGCTTCCATGGTTGTCCCTTCGGTGTCTGTCATGGTCTTCGCTTTCCGCAGATCAGCGACGACGCGACTTGCGGTCGTCCTTCTCGTGGCCGCGGAAGGTGCGGGTCGGCGCGAACTCGCCGAGCTTGTGGCCGACCATCGACTCGGTGACAAACACCGGGACGTGCTTACGGCCGTCGTGCACCGCGATCGTGTGGCCCAGCATCGCCGGGATGATCATCGAGCGGCGGGACCAGGTCTTGATGACGTTGTGGGTACCGGCCTCGTTCTGAGCGTCCACCTTCTTGATCAGGTGGTCGTCGACGAAGGGCCCCTTCTTGAGACTGCGCGGCATCTAAACCCGCTCCTAGCGCTTCTTGTTCGTCTTGCGGCGGCGGACGATGTACTTGCTGCTGGCCTTCTTCGGCGAGCGAGTACGACCCTCCTTCTGACCCCACGGGCTGACCGGGTGGCGACCACCGGAGGTCTTGCCCTCACCACCACCGTGCGGGTGGTCGACGGGGTTCATGGCCACACCGCGGACGGTCGGGCGGACGCCCTTCCAGCGCATACGGCCGGCCTTGCCCCAGTTGATGTTCGACTGCTCGGCGTTGCCGACCTCGCCGATGGTGGCGCGGCAGCGGACGTCGACCATGCGGACTTCACCGGACGGCATGCGAAGGGTGGCCATGGAGCCCTCCTTCGCGAGCAGCTGCACCGAAGAGCCCGCGGAACGCGAGATCTTGGCGCCGCCGCCGGGACGCAGCTCGATGGCGTGGACGGTGGTACCGACGGGGATGTAGCGCAACGGCAGGTTGTTGCCGGGCTTGATGTCCGCGCCGGGGCCGTTCTCGATCCGGTCGCCCTGGTTCAGCTTGGCCGGGGCCAGGATGTAGCGCTTCTCGCCGTCCGCGTAGTGCAGGAGCGCGATGCGCGCGGTGCGGTTGGGGTCGTACTCGATGTGCGCGACCTTGGCCGGCACGCCGTCCTTGTCGTGACGACGGAAGTCGATCACACGGTAGGCGCGCTTGTGGCCACCGCCCTGGTGGCGAACGGTCACACGACCGGCGTTGTTACGGCCGCCCTTGCTGTGCAGCGGGCGGACCAGCGACTTCTCCGGCGTGGACCGCGTGATCTCGACAAAGTCGGCGACGCTGGAGCCACGACGGCCCGGGGTCGTCGGCTTGTACTTGCGGATACCCATTTCTCAGTCCTCGGAAGATTCCGGACTTCTGAACGTTCCGGCCCCCGTTAGGAGACCGGGCCGCCGAAGATGTCGATGCGGTCGCCCTCGGCGAGGGTCACGATGGCGCGCTTGGTGTTGGCGCGCTTGCCGAAACCGGTGCGGGTGCGCTTGCGCTTGCCCTGCCGGTTGATCGTGTTGACCCCGGTGACCTTGACCGAGAAGACCGCCTCGACGGCCTGCTTGATCTGGGTCTTGTTGGCGCGCGGGTCGACGACGAACGTGTACTTGTTCTCGTCCAGCAGCGCGTAGCTCTTCTCGGAGACCACCGGCTTGACCAGGATGTCACGGTGGTCCGTGAAGGTCTTGCTGGTGATCGCGGTCTGCTCGGCCATCAGGCGTCGCTCCCTTCGGTCTCGGCGGCGCCGGAACCGGTGAAGCGGTCGAAGGCGGCCTTGGTGAAGACCACGTCGTCGGAGACGAGCACGTCGTACGTGTTCAGCTGGCCGGCCTCCAGGATGTGGACCTGGGGCAGGTTGCGGGCGGAGAGCCACGCGACCTCTTCGGCGCGGTCCGCGACGAGCAGCACGTTCTTGCGGTCGCTGATCTTGCCCAGCAGCGTCTTGGCGGCCTTCGTCGACGGGGCCTCGCCCTCGACGACGCCGGTCACGACGTGGATGCGGTTGTGACGCGCCCGGTCGGTGAGGGCACCGCGCAGGGCGGCGGCCTTCATCTTCTTCGGGGTCCGCTGCGAGTAGTCACGCGGCACGGGACCGTGCACGACGCCACCACCGGCGAACTGCGGGGCGCGGGTCGAGCCCTGACGGGCGCGGCCGGTGCCCTTCTGGCGGTACGGCTTCTTGCCACCGCCGCGGACCTCGCCACGGGTCTTGGTCTTGTGGGTGCCCTGACGGGCGGCAGCGAGCTGCGCCACGACGACCTGGTGGATCAGCGGAACGCTGACCTTGGCGTCGAAGATCTCGGCGGGGAGCTCTACGGTCCCGGCCTTGTCGCCGGCGGGCGACAGAATGTCAATGGTGCTCATATCCTCAGGCCCCCTTGGCCGCGGTGCGGACCAGGACGAGGCCGCCGTTCGGACCGGGAACCGCGCCCTTGATGAGCAGCAGGCCCTTCTCCGCGTCAACGGCGTGAACGGTCAGGTTCTGGGTGGTCACCCGCTCGTTGCCCATGCGGCCCGCCATGCGCAGACCCTTGAACACACGGCCCGGGGTGGCGCAGCCACCGATGGAGCCGGGAGAGCGGTGCTTGCGCTGGGTGCCGTGTCCGGCGCCGAGGCCCTTGAAGTTGTGACGCTTCATGACACCGGCGAAACCCTTGCCCTTGCTCTTGCCGGTGACGTCCACCTTCACGCCGGCCTCGAAGACCTCGGCAGTGATCTCCTGGCCGAGGGTGTACTCGGCGGCGTCGGAGGTGCGGAGCTCCACCAGGTGGCGGCGGGGGGTCACGTCGGCCTTCGCGAAGTGGCCCTTGAGGGGCTTGTTCACCTTGCGCGGGTCGATCTCGCCGAAGGCGATCTGGACCGACTCGTAACCGTCGACGTCGTTCGTGCGGACCTGGGTCACGACGTTCGGGCCGGCCTTGACCACGGTCACCGGGACGACACGGTTGTTCTCGTCCCAGACCTGGGTCATGCCGAGCTTCTCGCCCAGGATGCCCTTGATCTGCTTAGCCATCTGTTCCGCGCCTCTCAGAGCTTGATCTCGATGTCGACGCCGGCCGGAAGGTCCAGGCGCATCAACGAGTCAACGGTCTTGGGCGTCGGGTCGAGGATGTCGATCAGGCGCTTGTGCGTGCGCATCTCGAAGTGCTCGCGCGAGTCCTTGTACTTGTGCGGCGACTTGATGACGCAGTACACGTTCTTCTCAGTGGGCAGCGGCACCGGGCCCGCGACCTGCGCACCAGTACGCGTCACCGTCTCGACGATCTTCTTCGCCGAGGAGTCGATGACCTCGTGGTCGTAGGCCTTGAGCCGGATGCGGATCTTCTGTCCCGCCATGGCTACTTCGTAGTCCTGTCTGCTAGATAACGCTCTGGAACCCGGTGGTTCGACCGCCTTCTCCGACCCACGCGGTCGGGCGTGTCGCTTCCCTTCCCTTGAATCTCCGCATGGCGGAGACCCTCCGGGAGGGGATACGTGGGAGAAGGCACCCACCGAGTGCCTGGTGAGCACCCCGCTGACACTTCCCGGAAGATTCCCGTACGTCCGCCACCCCGCCTGGGCGGAGTTGACGACGAGTACTGTGGGACTCGCTTCCGGTCCTCCCGACGGGAGGCGCGCAGCATCGGCACTCGACCGAGCAACCCGGCTAGTCTGCCATACCGGGCACCCGGGACGCCAATCGGGGCCGCAGTACTTTACCCCGCGTGCCCGCTCCCCCAAACCCGGGTCAGAGTCCGGCGGTGTACACCAGCAGGCGCGGGGTGCCGGCCGGGGCGTCGACGGGGACGCCGGGGGTGGCGCTGGCCGACAGCCAGGAGGCGAGGAAGGACGTGGAGACGTCTCCGTACGTGTCCTTGTAGAGCGCCGCCACCCCCGTGACGTGCGGGGCCGCCATCGAGGTGCCGCTCATGCTGACGAGACCGCCGCCCAGGGCCGCGGACGTGATGTTCGTACCGGGGGCGCTGATGTCCACGCAGTCGCCCCAGTTGCTGAAGGACGCCATGCGGTCCTCCTCGTCGGTCGCCGCGACGGTGTACGCGCCGGGCGCACCGGCCGGGGAGACGCCGCAGGCGTCCTCGTCGGAGTTGCCCGCGGCGACGACCGGGAGGACCCCCGCCGCCGCCAGACCCTCCACCGCGCGGTCGGCCGTCTCGCTGTGCGGGCCGCCGGTCGACAGGTTGGCCACCGCCGGTTTCACGGCGTGCGCGGCCACCCAGTTCATCCCGGCGACCACCGTGGCCACCGTGCCGTCGCCGTCGCAGCCCAGCACCCGCACCGACACCAGTTTCGTCCGCCGGGCGACCCCCGTGGTGGCGCCGCCGATGGTCCCGGCGACGTGCGTCCCGTGCCCGTGGCAGTCCGCGCCGTCGCGGCCGTCACCCATCGCGTCGAAGCCGGGCGCCGCCCGCCCGCCGAACTCCGCGTGCCCGAAGTCGATGCCCGTGTCGATGACGTACGAGGTCACCGAGGCGCCTGTCGCGCGCACACTGAACGCGGCCCCGCCGCGGGCCCGGTCGGCGATCCGCGCCAGACCCCAGGAGGGCGCGGCGGCGGCCGCGGCCGTCTGCGCCGCCGGCTTCGGCGCGGCGACCCTCGCGTCCTGCTCCAGCGCTTCCACACCGGGCACCGCGCGCAGCCGGGAGACCTGCTCGTCGCTCAGCCGGGCGGCGAAGCCCACCAGCACGCTCCTGTAGGTGAACATCGGACGCGCCTCGACGCTGCGCAGCACCGAGTCCGGGTCGGTACCGGGTCGCAGCGTCACCAGGTACTGCCCGGTGATGCCGCCCTGGGCCGCCATCCGCAGCGGGGCGGCCGGCGGCTCCGGTGCCGCCGCGGCCCCGGCCAGGGCGGGCAGGACGGCCGTCAGAACGACAGCGGCCACTGCCCAGCGCTGGGACAGGCGCATGACGGGCTCCTCGGGGACGCGACACGGACACACCGAACGTCACCAGTCGTAACACTCGGTGTCCGATCCCTGCTCGCGCTGCGCGCCGATCGGGGGATCGGGCGGCGAGGCGGGGTCTCCGACGATCGCGCACCACTGCGCGGCTCCCCCACCGGCACGGCATCCGTCATCGACCGCCGGGCCGAGGCGTCCGGGCCACCGCCGCGGCGGACCCCACCCCCCGGTCCCGGGCACGCACCGCACATCGCAGCAGGGCCCCGCCGGCCCCTCGTACGCCCGACCGCCGGGCCGAGGCGTCCGGGCCACCGCCGCGGCGGACCCCGCCCCCGGTCCCGGGCACGCACGGCACGCACCGCACATCGCAGCAGGGCCCCGCCGGCCCCTCGTACGCCCGACCGCCGGACTTCCGGCGGGAGTTCACCCCAAGCAGCGGGGAGGGGAGATCCGGTCGGAGTTCGTGTCCCCCGGCACGCCGGCCCGCCACCGCGGCGGCGGGACCGGGCGTCACCTCGGCGTACCCGCGTCGCCCGAGTGGGGCGCCGTGCGCGGGAGAACACCCTCCGGGGCGGGCGGGCCCTCTGGGCGACGTGGACACGGTTCCCGGCCGCCGGTCGCTTCCTCACCGCTCTCGCCGCCCTCGTCGCGGGCAGGGCGGCCGCCCTGGCGGGCGGCTGGAACCGTCCCGGCGCCGCAGGCGCCGGACCCGCGCCCGCTCCCCTGCCGTCCCGCACGGCGACCGGTCGGGGGCGGCTGCTTCAGGTGCCCGCGCGTCCCGATCACGAGCTGCACTCCGTGAACCCTGACACCGTCCGACGCGTCCGGGCGGGCGTCCCCGTCGTGTCGGTGTACGTCACGGCCCGCGAGGCCCGCGGTCTCGGCCGCCCACCGGGGCGACCGGGTCCTGCCCCCGACGAGGCCGCCTACTCCGCGGCCCGCCACCAGGGACTGCGCCGGGCGTACACGGCGATGCCGGGCGCCGGCCTCTTCACGCCCTGGCGGCGCGGAACCTGCCGGCTGGCCCACGGCATGACAGCCGAGGTCGACACGCTGCGGGTGAACGGCCGTGAGACGGTGCGGGTACGGCTTCCCCGCCCTGCACAGCCGCCCCGGGGCCGGTCCGGCCCTCGTGGGCTTCGGCGTGGACGCGACGCCTTGGATCTGGTGCCCCGCGCCGCCCTCCCCGGTCCGGGGCGCTTTCGCAAAACCCACGGCACAACGGCGAGGGCCCCGGCCCACCGCGTGAACGGTGGGCCGGGGCCCTCGTGCAACTCGCCTACGGCAAGCGGCAGATCGCCGGGATCCTTACTTCAGGATCTTGGTGACCTGGCCGGCGCCGACGGTCCGGCCACCCTCGCGGATGGCGAACTTCAGGCCCTCCTCCATGGCGATCGGCTGGATCAGCGCGACCGTCATGGCGGTGTTGTCGCCCGGCATGACCATCTCGGTGCCCTCGGGGAGGGTCACGACGCCGGTCACGTCCGTGGTACGGAAGTAGAACTGCGGGCGGTAGTTGTTGAAGAACGGGGTGTGACGGCCACCCTCGTCCTTCGACAGGATGTAGGCCTGGGCCTCGAACTCGGTGTGCGGGGTGACCGAGCCCGGCTTGATGATGACCTGGCCGCGCTCGACGTCCTCGCGCTTGATGCCGCGGAGCAGCAGACCGACGTTCTCACCGGCCTGGCCCTCGTCGAGCAGCTTGCGGAACATCTCGATGCCGGTGACCGTGGTGGTGGTCTTCTCGGTCTTGATGCCGATGATGTCGACGGTCTCGTTGACCTTGAGGACACCGCGCTCGATACGACCGGTGACGACGGTGCCACGACCGGTGATCGTGAAGACGTCCTCGATCGGCATCAGGAACGGCTTGTCGACGTCGCGCTCCGGGGTGGGAACGGCCTCGTCCACGGCCTTCATCAGGCCGAGGAGCTTCTCGCCCCACTCCTTGTCGCCCTCCAGCGCCTTCAGCGCGGAGACGCGGACGACCGGCAGGTCGTCGCCCGGGAACTCGTACTCGGAGAGCAGCTCACGGACCTCGAGCTCGACGAGCTCCAGGATCTCCTCGTCGTCCACCATGTCGGCCTTGTTCAGGGCGACGACGATGTAGGGAACGCCGACCTGGCGGGCCAGGAGCACGTGCTCCTTGGTCTGCGGCATCGGGCCGTCGGTGGCGGCGACCACCAGGATCGCGCCGTCCATCTGCGCGGCACCGGTGATCATGTTCTTGATGTAGTCCGCGTGACCCGGGCAGTCGACGTGCGCGTAGTGACGCGCCTCGGTCTGGTACTCGACGTGCGCGATGGAGATGGTGATACCGCGCTGGCGCTCCTCGGGAGCCTTGTCGATCTGGTCGAAGGCCGAGGCCTCGTTCAGGTCCGGGTACGCGTCGTGCAGCACCTTGGTAATGGCGGCCGTGAGGGTCGTCTTACCGTGGTCGATGTGACCGATGGTGCCGATGTTGACGTGCGGCTTAGTCCGCTCGAACTTCGCCTTCGCCACTGGGGTCCTCCTGTGGAGTTGCTGTACGCCTTACTTCATCGGCGCCAGGGTGATCTTTGCTGGGTTGCGGGCGGCCGGGGCATCCGACGCTCCTCTTGCGGTTCGCGGCGGAATGCCCCTAAGCCTCCCGGTCAAGCCTAGTGCGAGAGAAACCGCTGAGTTACTCGCCCTTGGCCTTCGCGATGATCTCCTCGGCGACGTTCTTGGGAACCTCGGCGTAGGAGTCGAACTGCATCGAGTAGCTCGCGCGACCCGACGTCTTGCTGCGGAGGTCGCCGACGTAGCCGAACATCTCCGACAGAGGCACCAGAGCCTTGACGACCCGGGCACCGGCACGCTCCTCCATGGCCTGGATCTGGCCACGGCGGGAGTTGATGTCACCGATGACATCGCCCATGGACTCCTCGGGCGTGGTGACCTCGACGGCCATCATCGGCTCGAGCAGCACGGGGCTGGCCTTGCGGGCGGCCTCCTTGAAGGCCTGCGAACCGGCGATCTTGAACGCCAGCTCGGAGGAGTCGACCTCGTGGTAGGCACCGTCGAGAAGGATGACGCGCACGCCGACCATCTCGTAGCCCGCCAGGATGCCGAACTTCATGGCCTCCTGGGCACCGGCGTCCACCGACGGGATGTACTCGCGGGGGATGCGGCCACCGGTGACCTGGTTGACGAACTCGTAGGAGGCGTCGCCACCCTCGAGAGGCTCGACCGTGATCTGGACCTTCGCGAACTGGCCCGTACCACCGGTCTGCTTCTTGTGGGTGTAGTCGACCTTCTCGACCGTCTTGCGGATGGTCTCGCGGTACGCCACCTGCGGCTTGCCGACGTTGGCCTCGACCTTGAACTCACGGCGCATGCGGTCGACCAGCACCTCGAGGTGCAGTTCGCCCATACCGCCGATGATGGTCTGGCCGGTCTCCTCGTCCGAGTGAACCTGGAAGGAGGGGTCCTCCTCCGCGAGACGCTGGATGGCGACACCCAGCTTCTCCTGGTCACCCTTGGACTTGGGCTCGATCGCGACCTGGATGACCGGCGCCGGGAAGTCCATGGACTCCAGGATCACCGGGTTCTTCTCGTCGCTCAGCGTCTCACCGGTGGTGGTCTGCTTCAGGCCCATGACGGCGACGATGTCGCCGGCGCCCACCGAGTCGATCTCCTCACGCTTGTTGGCGTGCATGCGGTAGATCTTGCCGATGCGCTCCTTGCGGCCCTTGACGGAGTTCAGCACGGCGGTGCCGGACTCCAGGCGGCCGGAGTACACGCGGACGAAGGTGAGCTTGCCGAGGTGCGGGTCGCTCATGATCTTGAACGCCAGCGCCGACAGCGGCTCGTCGTCGGACGGCTTGCGCTTGATGATCTCCTCGGCGTCGCCGACCGCGTGGCCCTCGATGGCCTCGACGTCCAGCGGGGAGGGGAGGTAGCGCACGACCGCGTCGAGCAGGGGCTGCACGCCCTTGTTCTTGAACGCGGTGCCGCAGAAGACCGGGGTGACGGTGACGCCGTCGCCCTTGCCGGAGTTGATGGTGACCCGGCGGATGGCCGCGTACAGCTGCTCCTCGGTGGGCTCGGTGCCCTCGAGGTACAGCTCCATCATCTCTTCGTCGTTCTCCGCGACGGCCTCGAGCAGCTTGCCGCGCCACTCCTCGGCGGCCTCGGTGTGCGTGGCCGGGATGTCGACGATGTCGTACATCTCGCCCTTGGTGGCCTCGGCGGACCACACGAGGGCCTTCATGCGGACGAGGTCGATGACGCCCTTGAAGTCGGCCTCGGCACCGATCGGCAGCTGCATGACGATCGGGGTCGCGCCCAGGCGGTCCACGATCATGTCGACGCAGCGGTGGAACTCGGCACCGGTCCGGTCCAGCTTGTTGACGAAGCAGATGCGCGGGACGCCGTAGCGGTCCGCCTGACGCCACACGGTCTCGGACTGAGGCTCGACGCCGGCGACACCGTCGAACACCGTCACGGCACCGTCGAGCACGCGCAGGGAACGCTCCACCTCGACGGTGAAGTCGACGTGACCCGGCGTGTCGATGATGTTGATGGTGTGGTCGACGTTCTCCAGCGGCCAGTGACAGGTGGTCGCGGCGGACGTGATCGTGATGCCGCGCTCCTGCTCCTGCTCCATCCAGTCCATCGTGGCAGCGCCGTCGTGGACTTCACCGATCTTGTACGAGACACCGGTGTAGAACAGGATCCGCTCGGTGGTCGTCGTCTTGCCCGCGTCGATGTGGGCCATGATCCCGATGTTGCGGACCCTGGCCAGGTCAAGTGAAGTGGTAGCCATAAGGCTTCAGTCTTCTCTCGGTTCTCGATGGGGTAGCGACTACCAGCGGTAGTGCGCGAAGGCCTTGTTGGACTCGGCCATCTTGTGGGTGTCCTCGCGGCGCTTGACCGCGGCGCCCAGACCGTTGCTGGCGTCCATGAGCTCGTTCATCAGACGCTCGGTCATGGTCTTCTCGCGGCGGGCACGGGAGTACCCCACGAGCCAGCGCAGCGCGAGGGTGTTGGCACGGCCGGGGCGGACCTCGACCGGGACCTGGTAGGTCGCGCCACCGACACGGCGGGACTTGACCTCGAGGGAGGGCTTGACGTTCTCCAGGGCGCGCTTGAGCGTGATGACCGGGTCCTGGCCCGTCTTCTCGCGCAGGCCCTCGAGGGCGCCGTACACGATGCGCTCCGCGGTGGAGCGCTTGCCGTGCAGGAGGATCTTGTTGACGAGCGAGGTCACCAGAGGAGAACCGTAAACCGGGTCGACGATGACCGGGCGCTTCGGGGCGGGGCCCTTACGAGGCATTCTTACTTCTCCTTCTTGGCGCCGTAGCGGCTGCGGGCCTGCTTGCGGTTCTTGACACCCTGAGTGTCGAGCGAGCCGCGGATGATCTTGTAACGAACACCCGGCAGGTCCTTCACACGGCCACCACGCACGAGCACGATGGAGTGCTCCTGCAGGTTGTGGCCCTCACCCGGAATGTAAGCGGTGACCTCGATGCCGCTGGTCAGACGCACACGCGCGACCTTGCGCAGGGCCGAGTTCGGCTTCTTCGGGGTGGTCGTGTAAACACGCGTGCAGACGCCGCGGCGCTGAGGGGAACCCTTCAGTGCGGGCGTCTTGTTCTTCTCGACCTTGTCCTGCCGGCCCTTTCGGACCAGCTGCTGGATCGTAGGCACCGTTTCTCCGGTTTCTGTGTGCCGACTCGATACTTCTAACCTGGGGCTGCAGCGGCTCACTCCGACCCACGCGGTCGGGTGTGTCGCGCACCTCATACGCTCTCCGGCGAAGCGAAGGCACGTATTCGTCGGTGCATCGGCCACGGTGTCCCGCACGGACGAATGCACGCACGAGAACCCGGGCACACCCCAGGCACAAGGTCAGAGCGTACCCAGCGCTCAGCCTTCGGTCAAAACATATGGTCTCGGCCGATGCCGCACCCTCCCGCCGGGCCCCGCGAAGGCTCGCGTGAACGCACTCAGCCGTGACTGACCGCCACTACCACCATAACGATGATCGCGGTGAGCGCGACCATGAACGCGGTCAGGAGATATCCCAGGACGAGCCCGCACACCGCGAGAGCGTCGCCCCGCTCCCCCGTGCGCCGGATCTCCCGCCGCGCCATGTGCCCCAGCACCACGGCCGGTATCCCCGGCAGCAGCAGCCCGAACATCCCCACCGCGCCGCACGTCAGCGAGGCGACGGCTTTGGCGTTGACCGGTGGCGGCGGCACGGGAAGCCGGCGGGGCCGCGGGATGTCCGCGGTGAGTCCGTGCAGCTCCTGGTACGTCACCGCCTGATACGCCAGGCCGACCCGGTCCTCGAACTCCGGCTGGGTCAACCGCCCTTCGGCGAACGCCGCCTTGAGCACGTCCACCGTACGCTCGCGATCATCGTTCGCAGCCCGCATCGTTCCATTATGCCCGGAAAACCCGGGTCCCTGAGTGTCCCGTCACACGGTCGGCCGGGTTCCGCGTCCCACCCCCGTGAGCGGATCGCCCGCAGAACCCCGCCGCCCCCGTCCAGGGCGGTGAAAGACCGCTGGGCGGCCACCCCGGAAGGGATGGCCGCCCAGCGGCTTCGATCGGACGACTCAGCCGTTGTACGGGCCGTAGTCGTAGTCCTCCAGCGGAACGGCCTGGCCGGAGCCGGTGCCGAACGGGCTGTAGTCGATGTCGTCGTAGCCGACGGCCGAGTACATCGCGGCCTTGGCCTCCTCGGTCGGCTCCACCCGGATGTTGCGGTAGCGGGACAGACCCGTACCGGCGGGGATGAGCTTACCGATGATGACGTTCTCCTTGAGGCCCAGCAGGGAGTCGGACTTGGCGTGGATCGCCGCGTCCGTCAGGACCCTGGTCGTCTCCTGGAAGGAGGCGGCCGACAGCCAGGACTCGGTGGCCAGCGAGGCCTTGGTGATACCCATCAGCTGCGGACGGCCGGAGGCCGGGTGGCCACCCTCCGCCACGACCCGACGGTTCTCGGTCTCGAAGCGGCCGCGCTCGACCAGCTCGCCCGGCAGCAGCTCCGCGTCGCCGGACTCGATGATCGTCACCCGGCGGAGCATCTGCCGGATGATGATCTCGATGTGCTTGTCGTGGATCGACACACCCTGCGAGTTGTAGACCTTCTGCACTTCCCCGACCAGGTGGACCTGGACAGCCCGCTGGCCCAGGATGCGCAGCACGTCGTGCGGGTTGGTGGCGCCCACGGTCAGCTTCTCGCCGACCTCGACGTGGTCGCCCTCGCCCACGAGCAGACGGGCACGCTTGGAGATCGGGTAAGCGATCTCGTCGGAGCCGTCGTCCGGGGTGATGACGATCTTCTTGGTCTTCTCCGTCTCCTCGATCCGGATGCGGCCGGCCGCCTCCGAGATCGGGGCGACGCCCTTGGGGGTACGCGCCTCGAAGAGCTCGACGACACGCGGCAGACCCTGGGTGATGTCGTCACCGGCCACACCACCGGTGTGGAAGGTACGCATCGTCAGCTGGGTGCCGGGCTCACCGATGGACTGGGCGGCGATGATGCCGACCGCCTCGCCGATGTCCACCAGCTTGCCGGTCGCCAGCGAACGGCCGTAGCACATCGCGCAGGTGCCCACCGCGGACTCGCAGGTCAGGACCGAACGGGTCTTGACCTCCTGGACGCCGTTGTGGATGAGCTGCTCGATGAGCACGTCGCCCAGGTCGGTGCCGGCGGTGGCCAGCACCTTGCCGTCCACCACGACGTCCTCGGCGAGGCAGCGCGCGTACACGCTGGTCTCGACGTCGTCCGTCTTGCGCAGCGAACCGTCCTCGGCACGCTCGGCGATCGCCAGCTTGAGGCCGCGCTCGGTGCCGCAGTCCTCCTCGCGGATGATCACGTCCTGGGAGACGTCGACCAGTCGACGCGTCAGGTAACCGGAGTCAGCGGTACGCAGGGCGGTGTCCGCCAGACCCTTACGGGCACCGTGGGTGGAGATGAAGTACTCCAGCACGGTGAGACCCTCACGGAACGACGCCTTGATGGGCCGCGGGATGGTCTCGTTCTTGGCGTTGGACACCAGACCACGCATACCCGCGATCTGACGCATCTGCATCATGTTTCCGCGGGCGCCCGAGTCGACCATCATGAAGATCGGGTTGGTCTTCGGGAAGTTCGCGTTCATCGCCTCGGCGACCTCGTTGGTCGCCTTGGTCCAGATCGCGATCAGCTCCTGCGTGCGCTCGTCCTTGGTGATCAGACCGCGCTCGTACTGCTTCTGGACCTTCTCGTCCTGTGCCTCGTAGCCCGCGATGATGGCCTTCTTGGCCTCGGGCACGACGACGTCGGAGATGGCCACGGTGACACCGGAGCGGGTCGCCCAGTGGAAGCCCGCCGCCTTCAGGTTGTCGAGCGTCGCCGCCACGATGACCTTCGGGTAGCGCTCGGCGAGGTCGTTGACGATCTCGGAGAGCTGCTTCTTGCCGACCGGGTAGTCCACGAACGGGTAGTCCTCGGGCAGCAGCTCGTTGAAGAGCGCACGGCCCAGGGTCGTGTTCAGCCGGAAGCTGTCACCGAGCTGCCAGGGCTCCTCGCCCTCCACCGACGCCGGCGGGGTCCAGCCGCGCGGCGGGACGGTGCCGATCGGGAAGCGGATGTCGATCCTCGACTGCAGCGAGAGCTCCCGCGCGTCGAAGGCCATGATCGCCTCGGCGACCGAGCCGAAGGACCGCCCCTCGCCCTTGACCTCGCGCTCCTCCGCGTCCGTGGTGAGGAAGAACAGACCCAGGACCATGTCCTGCGTCGGCATCGTCACCGGACGGCCGTCGGCGGGCTTGAGGATGTTGTTCGAGGACAGCATCAGGATGCGGGCCTCGGCCTGCGCCTCCGCGGACAGCGGCAGGTGCACGGCCATCTGGTCGCCGTCGAAGTCCGCGTTGAACGCGGTGCAGACGAGCGGGTGGATCTGGATGGCCTTGCCCTCGACCAGCTGCGGCTCGAAGGCCTGGATGCCGAGGCGGTGCAGGGTCGGCGCACGGTTCAGCAGCACCGGGTGCTCGGCGATGACCTCTTCGAGCACGTCGTACACGACCGTGCGGCCGCGCTCGACCATGCGCTTGGCCGACTTGATGTTCTGCGCGTGGTTCAGGTCCACCAGGCGCTTCATCACGAACGGCTTGAAGAGCTCCAGCGCCATGGCCTTGGGCAGACCGCACTGGTGCAGCTTGAGCTGCGGGCCGACGACGATGACCGAACGGGCCGAGTAGTCGACGCGCTTGCCGAGCAGGTTCTGACGGAACCGGCCCTGCTTGCCCTTGAGCATGTCGGACAGCGACTTCAGCGGACGGTTGCCGGGACCCGTGACCGGGCGGCCGCGGCGGCCGTTGTCGAAGAGCGCGTCCACGGCCTCCTGGAGCATGCGCTTCTCGTTGTTCACGATGATCTCGGGGGCACCGAGGTCGAGGAGGCGCTTGAGGCGGTTGTTGCGGTTGATGACCCGGCGGTACAGGTCGTTCAGGTCGGAGGTCGCGAAGCGGCCACCGTCCAGCTGCACCATCGGACGCAGGTCCGGCGGGATCACCGGGACGCAGTCCAGCACCATGCCCTGCGGCTTGTTGGTGGTCTGCAGGAAGGCGGAGACGACCTTGAGGCGCTTGAGCGCGCGGGTCTTCTTCTGGCCCTTGCCGGTGCGGATGATCTCGCGGAGCTTGGCGGCCTCCTCGTCCAGGTCGAAGGACTCCAGGCGCTTCTGCAGCGCCGCGGCACCCATCGAACCCTGGAAGTAGGTGCCGAAGCGCTCCCGCAGCTCGCGGTAGAGCAGCTCGTCACCCTCCAGGTCCTGGACCTTGAGGTTCTTGAAGCGGGACCAGACCTCGTCGAGCCGGTCCAGCTCGCGCTGGGCACGGTCGCGCAGCTGCTTCATCTCACGCTCGGCGCCCTCGCGCACCTTGCGGCGCACGTCGGACTTGGCGCCCTCGGCCTCCAGCTCGCCGAGGTCGGCCTCGAGCTTCTTCTGCCGGGACTCGATGTCCGCGTCACGGCGCTGCTCGATCTGCTGGCGCTCGACGGACACCTGGGCCTCCAGCGAGGACAGGTCGCGCGTACGGCGCTCGTCGTCCACCCACGTGATCATGTAGGCGGCGAAGTAGATGACCTTCTCGAGGTCCTTCGGGGCGAGGTCGAGCAGGTAGCCCAGCCGCGACGGAACGCCCTTGAAGTACCAGATGTGAGTCACGGGAGCGGCAAGCTCGATGTGGCCCATCCGCTCACGACGCACCTTGGCGCGAGTGACCTCGACGCCGCAGCGCTCGCAGATGATGCCCTTGAAGCGGACACGCTTGTACTTGCCGCAGTAGCACTCCCAGTCCCGGGTGGGGCCGAAGATCTTCTCGCAGAAGAGTCCGTCCTTCTCGGGCTTCAGGGTGCGGTAGTTGATGGTCTCAGGCTTCTTGACCTCGCCGTGGGACCACTGCCGGATGTCGTCCGCGGTCGCAAGGCCGATCCGCAGCTCGTCGAAGAAGTTGACGTCGAGCACTTTGTCGTCAATCCCTCTTTCGGGGTCGAAAGTCAAACATGTCTGAACGGTCCGGGGGAGGCGGGGAGCTGCTCAGCGCAGCTCCCCGGCCGGCCCGTCAGACCTCTTCGACGCTGCTCGGCTCGCGCCGGGACAGGTCGATTCCGAGCTCCTCCGCCGCGCGGAAGACGTCCTCGTCCGTGTCGCGCATCTCGATGGACATGCCGTCCGAGGACAGCACCTCCACGTTGAGGCAGAGCGACTGCATTTCCTTGATGAGCACCTTGAAGGACTCGGGAATGCCCGGCTCGGGGATGTTCTCGCCCTTGACGATGGCCTCGTAGACCTTCACGCGGCCGAGGACGTCGTCGGACTTGATGGTGAGGAGTTCCTGCAGCGCGTAGGCCGCGCCGTACGCCTCAAGGGCCCACACCTCCATCTCACCGAAGCGCTGACCACCGAACTGCGCCTTACCACCCAGCGGCTGCTGGGTGATCATCGAGTACGGACCGGTGGAGCGGGCGTGCAGCTTGTCGTCCACCAGGTGGTGCAGCTTGAGGATGTACATGTAGCCGACCGAGATCGGGTCCGGGAACGGCTCGCCGGAGCGGCCGTCGAACAGCCGGGCCTTGCCGGAGGGCAGCACCATGCGCTGGCCGTCGCGGTTCGGGATCGTGGCCTCGAAGAGACCGGCGATCTCGTCCTCGCGGGCGCCGTCGAACACCGGGGTGGCGACGTTGGTGCCGGGCTCGACGCGGTCGGCGCCGATCGCCGTGAGGCGGCGCGCCCACTCGTCGCCGAGTCCGGAGACGTCCCAGCCCTGGGCGGCGAGCCAGCCGAGGTGGATCTCCAGGACCTGTCCCGGGTTCATTCGGGACGGGACACCCAGCGGGTTGAGGATGATGTCGACCGGGGTGCCGTCCTCCAGGAACGGCATGTCCTCGATCGGCAGGATCTTGGAGATGACGCCCTTGTTGCCGTGGCGGCCGGCGAGCTTGTCACCATCGGTGATCTTGCGCTTCTGCGCCACGTAGACGCGGACCAGCTGGTTCACGCCCGGCGGCAGCTCGTCGCCCTCCTCGCGGTCGAAGACGCGCACGCCGATGACCTTGCCGGTCTCACCGTGCGGCACCTTCAGCGAGGTGTCGCGGACCTCACGGGCCTTCTCACCGAAGATCGCGCGCAGCAGGCGCTCCTCCGGGGTCAGCTCGGTCTCGCCCTTCGGGGTGACCTTGCCGACCAGGATGTCGCCGGCGACGACCTCGGCACCGATGCGGATGATGCCGCGCTCGTCGAGGTCCGCCAGGACCTCCTCGGAGACGTTCGGGATGTCCCGGGTGATCTCCTCAGGGCCGAGCTTGGTGTCACGGGCGTCGACCTCGTGCTCCTCGATGTGGATCGAGGAGAGGACGTCGTCCTGCACCAGGCGCTGGCTGAGGATGATCGCGTCCTCGTAGTTGTGGCCCTCCCACGGCATGAACGCGACCAGCAGGTTCTTGCCCAGCGCCATCTCACCGCGCTCGGTGGACGGGCCGTCGGCGAGCACCTGGCCGGCGATCACGCGGGCGCCCTCGTCCACGACGACCTTCTGGTTGAAGGACGTGCCCTGGTTCGAGCGGGAGAACTTGGCGACCCGGTAGGTGTTGTAGGTGCCGTCGTCGTTGGCGACGGTGATGTAGTCCGCGGAGACCTCCTGGACCACACCGTCCTTGTCGGCCTTGATGACGTCACCGGCGTCGACCGCGCAGCGGTACTCCATGCCGGTGCCGACCAGCGGGGCCTGCGCCTTGAGCAGCGGCACGGCCTGGCGCATCATGTTCGATCCCATGAGCGCGCGGTTGGCGTCGTCGTGCTCGAGGAAGGGGATCATGGCGGTCGCGACCGACACCATCTGGCGCGGCGAGACGTCCATGTAGTCCACGTCCTCGCCGGGGACGTAGTCGATCTCGCCGCCGCGGCGGCGGACCAGGACGCGCGACTCCGCGAAGCGGTTGTCCTCGGTCAGCGGGGCGTTCGCCTGGGCGATGACGAAGCGGTCCTCCTCGTCTGCCGTGAGGAAGTTGACCTCGTCGGTGACGACACCGTTCTCGTCGACCTTGCGGTACGGGGTCTCCACGAAGCCGAACGCGTTGACCCGGCCGTAGGAGGCCAGCGAGCCGATCAGACCGATGTTCGGGCCTTCGGGGGTCTCGATCGGGCACATGCGTCCGTAGTGGGACGGGTGCACGTCACGGACCTCGAAGCCGGCCCGCTCACGGGACAGACCACCGGGGCCCAGCGCGGACAGACGGCGCTTGTGGGTCAGGCCCGACAGCGGGTTCGTCTGGTCCATGAACTGGGACAGCTGGCTGGTGCCGAAGAACTCCTTGATGGAGGCGACGACCGGCCGGATGTTGATCAGGGTCTGCGGCGTGATCGCCTCGACGTCCTGGGTGGTCATCCGCTCGCGGACGACGCGCTCCATACGGGCCAGACCCGTGCGGACCTGGTTCTGGATGAGCTCGCCGACGTTGCGCAGACGGCGGTTGCCGAAGTGGTCGATGTCGTCGACCTCGACGACCACGGACGAACCGTTGTCGCCGGTGGTCTCGGTCTCGCCGGCGTGCAGCTTGACCAGGTACTTGATCGTCGCGATGACGTCCTCGACGGTCAGCACACCGGCGTCGAGCGGCGCGTCGGCGCCCAGCTTCTTGTTGATCTTGTAGCGGCCGACCTTGGCCAGGTCGTAGCGCTTGGGGTTGAAGTAGAGGTTCTCCAGCAGCGTCTGCGCGGCCTCACGGGTCGGGGGCTCGCCCGGACGCAGCTTGCGGTAGATGTCGAGCAGCGCGTCGTCCTGGCCCTGGGTGTGGTCCTTCTCCAGGGTGGCGCGCATCGACTCGTACTCGCCGAACTCCTCGAGGATCTGCTCGGTGGTCCAGCCGAGCGCCTTCAGGAGGACGGTGACGGACTGCTTGCGCTTGCGGTCGATGCGGACACCGACCATGTCGCGCTTGTCGATCTCCATCTCCAGCCAGGCACCGCGGGAGGGGATGACCTTGGCGGAGTAGATGTCCTTGTCGGACGTCTTGTCGATCTGGCTGTCGAAGTAGACACCCGGCGAACGCACCAGCTGGGACACCACGACACGCTCGGTGCCGTTGATGACGAAGGTGCCCTTGTTGGTCATGAGCGGGAAGTCGCCCATGAAGACCGTCTGGGACTTGATCTCGCCGGTCTCGTTGTTGGTGAACTCGGCCGTGACGAAGAGCGGGGCCGCGTACGTGAAGTCGCGCTCCTTGCACTCGTCGATCGAGTTCTTCGGAGGCTCGAAACGGTGGTCGCGGAAGGTCAGCGACATCGACCCGGAGAAGTCCTCGATCGGGGAGATCTCCTCGAAGATCTCCTCCAGACCGGACTTGGTGGGGACGTCCTGACCACTGTCCAGGGCCGCCTCGACGCGAGCCTTCCAGGCGGCGTTGCCGAGAAGCCAGTCAAAGCTCTCGGTCTGCAGCGCGAGGAGGTTCGGGACCTCGAGGGGCTCCTTGATCTTCGCGAAAGAGATGCGCAGCGGGGCGGTGCTTGCGCCGTTGTTCGTATTGGCAGTCGAGGCGTTGCGCGAGGCGGCCAAGAGGGGGTCCTTCCGAGGGCTCGGACTCACTACGCGCGTACCGGTTCCGCCCCCGGGCGCAGACAAGGATGCCCTGATCAGGA
This sequence comes from Actinacidiphila sp. bgisy167, assembly GCF_057707665.1. Lineage (NCBI taxonomy): Bacteria > Bacillati > Actinomycetota > Actinomycetes > Kitasatosporales > Streptomycetaceae > Actinacidiphila > Actinacidiphila sp. bgisy167. The sequence goes on from NZ_JBYIQP010000001.1 coordinate 59,136, forward strand.
CGGTTCCTCATGTGTGCTCAGGCTTGGGCTTGCCCCTGGTGACGGGCCAGGCAGCAGCTAACAGGCAGCGCAAAGGGTCAGTGTAGCCACTCGGCACACTGATGTCCAGTGCAGAGTTTCGGAGACCGGCGCTGCACCAATCTCGTCCTCCGGAGGGGTCCGTGGGATCCCCTTGTTGTGAGCCGTCATGCCCTCGTTCGCGCTTGCCAGGCTAGGCATTCCCGCATCGTCCTCGTTCCATGCCTCGGTCCATGGTTGATGTGACGACGCGTCCTGAGAATCGCGCGCTGCGTGCGGTTCGTCAAGGCCCCCGCCCCGCGGAGATCGTCACAGCTCGAGGAAGTCGACGGCCCCGGAACGGTGATCATCACCTTACCCGGGCCGGTCGCCGGAGCGGGTGACGCACCACGCAAACGACCGAGGGCGGCCACCCGAAAGGGTGGCCGCCCCGCGGCTGATCAGCCCCTCGAAAGGGGCAGAGATCACTTGACCTCGACGGACGCGCCCGCGGCCTTGAGGGACTCGGCGGCCTTGTCCGCGGCCTCCTTGTTGACCTTCTCGAGGACCGGCTTCGGGGTGCCGTCGACGAGGTCCTTGGCCTCCTTCAGACCCAGGGAGGTCAGCTCGCGCACGACCTTGATGACCTGGATCTTCTTGTCGCCGGCGCCGGTGAGGATGACGTCGAACTCGTCCTTCTCCTCGACGGCCTCGGCGGCGGCGCCACCAGCGGCACCACCGGCGACGACAGCGGCGACCGGGGCGGCGGCGGTGACGTCGAACTTCTCCTCGAAGGCCTTCACGAACTCGGAGAGCTCGATGAGGGTCATCTCCTCGAACTGCGCGAGCAGGTCGTCCTGGCTGAGCTTCGCCATGATGGCGGTCCTTCCACTAATTCGGCAGGTGCCGGATGTACATTGCGGCGGGCGTGTGCCTTGCGGCATTGCTACGCAGACGGGCCCGCTGGAGCACGGGAGTGGTTACTCCGCGTCCTCGGCGGGAGCCGGCGTACCGGCACCGCCCTGCTCGACCTTCTCGCGCAGCGCTTCCACGGTGCGGACGAGCTTCGAGGGCAGGGCCTGGAAGACAGCAGCGGCCTGACCCTGCTTGGCCTTCATGGCACCCGCCAGCTTGGCGAGCAGCACCTCGCGGGACTCGAGGTCCGCGAGCTTCTTGATCTCATCGGCGGACAGCGGCTTGCCGTCAAGCACACCGCCCTTGATGATGAGGTTCGGGTTCTCCTTGGCGAAGTCACGGAGACCCTTCGCCGACTCCACCGGGTCACCGGTGACGAAGGCGACAGCCGTCGGACCCGCGAACAGGTCGTCGAGCTGGGTGATCCCGGCCTCGTTGGCCGCGATCTTGGTCAGCGTGTTCTTCACCACGGCGTACGTGGCGTTCTCACCGAGCGAACGGCGCAGCGTCTTGAGCTGCGCCACGGTGAGACCGCGGTACTCGGTCAGCACGGCGGCGTTGGAGCTGCGGAACTTGTCCGTCAGCTCTGCGACCGAACCGGCCTTGTCGGGCCTCGCCATAGAGCCTCGGCCTCCTTCCGGGTGATTCGGACCGCACGGGAAGGGGCCGGGCACAACAAACGCCCCGGCGCAGGCGCACGGGGCGTCACTCGACCAGAACCACGAGAGCGATTCCGGGAGCTCATCCACTGTCACCTGCGCGGGCCGTCCGCATCAGCGGATCCTTCGGCTGCCGCACCCTTGCGGGCACGCCAACAACCAGCGGTCTTTGGCTTCCCCGGAAGAGTACGCGAACGTGTCCGCGCCAGGCAAATCCGGTGTCGGGGCAGGTCAGACGGCGCTGCCCTGCCCCGGCCTCGCCCGGCGTCAGCCGGCTGCGGTGTTGATGTCCTTCAGCATCGCGAAGAGATCGACGGTGTCCTTCGCCGGCGGGGCCTCGACGCCGGCGGCGGTCCCGTAGTCGGAGTAGCGGGCCGTCATCCGCACCGTGCCCTGGGACATCTTCATCCCCAAGACCATCTTCACCGGGTAGCGGTCCTCGTTGACCCAGATCTCGGTGTCGTACCCCTTGATGCCCGCCTTCTTCACGTCGGCGATCAGGGCCTCGCGCTGCTCGGCGGAGAGCAGGTCGGCGGACTGGTTGGCCTGCACCATCTCCTCGAACGTCAGCGTGCCCTTGTAGTGGTCCGCCGCGGCGCCGTCGACCTTCTCCGCCCCGACGTGCTTCAGATGCGGCGACTGGAGCAGCAGGGCGAGCTGCTCGGACGGGTCCTGGTTCAGGTTCCCCAGGCTGCCGCTCACCTGCTTCTGCAGTGCCTCATTGCCGCTCGCCTCGGCCGCGGCCTCGAAGTCCAGCTTCATCCAGCGCTTGCCTTCCAGCTGCGCGGCCTGCGCCGCCCCCACGTCCACGTACATGGCGTCGTGGATCATGATCATGCGCATCTCGGACGGGGCGTCCGGGCCACCGACGGCCGCGAGGGCGGAGCCCTTCACGGTGAGGTCCATGACCGCCGGATCCCAGCCCTGTACGCCGGTCACCTCCATGGTGCCGCCGCCCTGGACGCCGGGCGGCGTGCTGACCGTCATGCGGACCTTGGCGGACTTGGCCTCCGAGGTCTTCCTGAAGGCGGCCTGGATGATCTCGGTGATCTTGTCCTGGGACTGGACCGCGGAGTGGGGCGCGTCGGCCTTCTTGCGCTTCTTGACGCCGCTGTCGCCGTCGCCGTCACCATCGCAGCCCGCGAGGCCGACCAGGACGGCCACAGCCGCCAGACCGACGCCCACACGCCTCGCTGCGGACACGCTCATCAATCCCCACCCCATGCTGTTCGTCGTCTGCGGTCTCGTGATCCGACCGCTTGTGACGTTAACGCACCGCACTGACACCGTCGTAGAAAAAACCGGCCCCGCGCCTCGGGAGAGGCGCGGGGCCGGTTCACAGCACGCGGGCCCGTAGGGCCCGACCCGGTCAGACGGAGGCCGGGTCCTCCTCGACGAGGAGGTTGCGGGTGCGGTTCGGGTCGACCGGGATGCCGGGGCCCATCGTGGTGCTGATGGCGGCCTTCTTGATGTAGCGACCCTTGGCGGCGGACGGCTTCAGACGCAGGATCTCGTCCAGGGCGGCGCCGTAGTTCTCGACCAGCTGCTGCTCACCGAACGAGGTCTTGCCGATGATGAAGTGCAGGTTCGAGTGCTTGTCGACGCGGAACTCGATCTTGCCGCCCTTGATGTCCGTGACAGCCTTCGCCACGTCGGGGGTGACGGTGCCGGTCTTCGGGTTCGGCATCAGACCACGGGGGCCGAGGACGCGGCCGAGGCGGCCGACCTTGCCCATGAGGTCCGGGGTGGCGACGACGGCGTCGAAGTCCAGACGGCCCTTCGCGACCTCGTCGATCAGCTCGTCGGCGCCGACGATGTCGGCGCCCGCGGCACGCGCGGCCTCGGCACGGTCACCGGTCGCGAAGACCAGGACCCGGGCGGTCTTACCGGTGCCGTGCGGAAGGTTCACGGTGCCACGGACCATCTGGTCGGCCTTGCGCGGGTCGACGCCCAGACGGAAGGCAACCTCGACGGTTCCGTCGAACTTGCTGGTGGAGGTGTCCTTGGCGAGACGGACGGCCTCGAGGGGGGCGTACAGGCGCTCCCGGTCGATCTTGGCGTCCGCAGCGCGGAGGGACTTGCTGCGCTTGCTCACTTACTGCTCCTGTGTGTCTTGAGGAGTCGTGGTGCGGGCCGAGCAGGCCCTGCCACGGAACTGCTGGTGGAGTGGTCAGCCCTCGACCGTGATGCCCATGGAACGCGCGGTGCCGGCGATGATCTTCTCGGCGGCGTCCAGGTCGTTGGCGTTCAGGTCGGGCAGCTTGGTCGTGGCGATCTCGCGGACCTGGTCACGCGTAAGCTTCGCGACCTTGGTCTTGTGCGGCTCGCCGGAGCCCTTCTCCACGCCCGCGGCCTTGAGGATCATGCGGGAGGCCGGCGGGGTCTTGGTGATGAAGGTGAAGGAACGGTCCTCGTAGACCGTGATCTCCACCGGGATCACCCAGCCACGCTGCGACTCGGTGGCCGCGTTGTAGGCCTTGCAGAACTCCATGATGTTGACGCCGTGCTGACCCAGCGCCGGGCCCACCGGCGGGGCCGGGTTGGCCGCACCAGCGTTGATCTGGAGCTTGATAAGCCCCGTGACCTTCTTCTTCTTGGGAGGCATGTGCTCTCTCCGGGTCCTAGTGAGAGTTTTCCTGCCTGCTAACAGGCATACCGCACCACGATAGCGGGTACCGGGCCGAGGCCTGAAACCGGGCAGGTCAGACAAGCTTTACACCGGTGACGTTTGGCCGTCGGCAGGGCCCCGGCGCACGCTCCGCCGGGCGCTCGCGGGGCCGGCGAGTGCGGCGGCCGCGGGCTTCCCGCCGCCACTGGGGCGGGCCCCGCCCGGCGCTGTACGCGCGAGAGCCCCCTGCGGGAAACCACGGGGCGGGGTTCGAGCTGCCCTGGACGGCCCCGAGAGGCGGCCCGAGTCAGGGTGACGGGGCGATCACGGATGGGATTTCAGGACGTGCCCCAGCGCCAGAGGCCCAGGCCGACAACGATGAGCGATGCGTATCCGAGCCCGGCGAACGCCACGAGCAGAGCACCCGCTCCCCAAAGCCTCGGTTGCCGAACGCGGCGTTGGAGCCACTGGCCCGGCATACGCCCGAGCAGCAAGGCATGTATGCCGAGCACTATCAAGGCCAACCACAGGGCAGCCACTCGGCACGCGAGGCCAGGACCGCCATCCACGCCCGGCTCACCCCGCGGGAGCTGCGGCCACTCGTGCGCGTGCAGCAGCAGGAACGACACCCCCTGGGTCTCGGGACGGCAACCCCCGCGAGGCCCGGAGACGCCCGACGGCCCGGTGACGGCCCTCAGCACGCGAAGGAGCCCCTGCCCAACGGGAAACCGCTGGTCAGGGGCCCTTTCGGATGATCGTTTGACTAGTTCTTCTGGATCTGGTCGAAGCTGAGCTCGACCGGCGTCTCGCGGCCGAAGATCTCCACGAGGCCCTTGACCTTCTTCGAGTCCGGGTTGATCTCGTTGATCGTGGCCTGCAGCGTCGCGAACGGGCCGTCGGTGACGGTGACCGAGTCGCCGACCTCGAAGTCCAGCACCTGGACCTCGACCTTGCGCTTCGGCGCGGCACCGCCCTCGCCGCCCTCGGCGGCCGTTGCCTGCTCCTCGACCTCCGGAGCCAGCATCTTGGTGACCTCGTCCAGCGTCAGCGGGTACGGGTCGTAGGCGTTGCCGACGAAGCCGGTGACGCCAGGAGTGTTGCGGACGACGCCCCAGGACTCGTTCGTCAGGTCCATACGCACCAGCACATAGCCGGGCAGCTTGTTCTGGCGGACGGTGCGGCGGTCGCCGTTCTTGATCTGGACGACCTCTTCCTGGGGCACTTCGGCCTGGTAGATGTAGTCCTCGACGTTCAGCGAGACGGCGCGCTGCTCCAGGTTGGACTTCACGCGGTTCTCGTAGCCGGCGTAGGTGTGGATGACATACCACTCACCGGGGAGGGTGCGCAGCTCCTCGCGGAACGCGGCGACCGGGTCCACCGGAGCCTGCTCCTCCGCCGCTTCCTCGCCTGTGGTCTCGTCCGCCTCGTCCGCCTCGTCCTCGTCGACGACCTGGACGGCAGCCGACTCGGCGGGCTCGCCGGCGGCCTCGTCTGCAGCCTCCGCCTGGTCGATCTCGCCGTCGGCTGCCTCGACGATGTCGAGCGCGGTGTCGTCGCCCTCGACGGTCTCGTCGGCGTCGTACAGGTTCGGGTCAGACACGGTCGCTGCTTCTTCCTTCACGATGTGGAACAGGCGGTCGGGCGCCACGGGCACCCTCCGCGGGAGGAATCACCCGAAGACGTACGAGACGCCCTTGTTGAATCCCCAGTCAATCACGGTAACGAGCGCGATGATGACCACAACGAAGACAATCACCACGCTGGTGTAGGTGATGAGCTCGCTACGCGTGGGCCAGACGACCTTGCGGAGTTCCGCCACGATCTGGCGGTAGAAGAGCGCGAGGCGCGCGAGGGGCCCCTTCTTGCCGCGCTTGCCGCCGCGGCGGGGCTTCTTGGAGGTGGCGTCCGCGGAATCGCTGTCGGGACGGCCACTCTCAGGCGTCGCGGTGGAGCCCAGGGCTTCCGTCACTCGTCCTCACCTGAATCCGGGTCGTTTGCCGAACAATTCCTCAAAGCGTCTGCCTGCTTGTAGCAGGGCCGGAGGGACTCGAACCCCCAACCGCTGGTTTTGGAGACCAGTGCTCTACCAATTGAGCTACGACCCTTTGAGTGTCCCCAACGTACCGCATCCAGGCGGCTGCACGACGTGCGCAGCCAAGATCAGCTCGCGGGGGCCATCGACGGATGAGTGTACGTGCTCGCGGGCCGGGCGTCGAATGCGTTGCGTGTCCGCGTACGGTTCGCAGCGATTGCGCACGGTTACGACCGGAACGTGAACTCGTGTGCTCCGGTACCGCCGGGTCTGCGACGATGCAGACATGACCGCTGCAACTGAACGACGCGTGTCGGCCCGCATCGGGTCGATCTCCGAGTCCGCGACGCTCGCCGTGGACGCGAAGGCCAAAGCCCTCAAGGCCGCCGGGCGACCGGTCATCGGCTTCGGAGCCGGCGAGCCCGACTTCCCGACCCCCGACTACATCGTCGAGGCGGCGGTGGAGGCGTGCCGCAATCCGAAGTTCCACCGCTACACCCCGGCCGGCGGCCTGCCCGAGCTGAAGGCCGCGATCGCCGCCAAGACGCTGCGCGACTCCGGCTACGAGGTCGACGCCTCCCAGATCCTGGTCACCAACGGCGGCAAGCAGGCCATCTACGAGGCCTTCGCCGCGGTCCTCGACCCGGGTGACGAGGTCATCGTCCCCGCGCCGTACTGGACGACCTACCCGGAGTCGGTCCGGCTGGCCGGCGGCGTCCCGGTGCCGGTGGTCGCCGACGAGACCACCGGCTACCGGGTCTCCGTCGAGCAGCTGGAGGCCGCCCGCACGGAGAGGACCAAGGTCGTCCTCTTCGTGTCGCCGTCCAACCCGACCGGCGCCGTCTACACCGAGGCCGAGACCGAGGCGATCGGCCGCTGGGCCGTCGAGCACGGCCTGTGGGTGCTGACCGACGAGATCTACGAGCACCTGGTCTACGGAGGCGCCGCCTCGGTCTCGCTGCCGGCGCTCCTGCCCGAGCTGCGCGACAAGTGCATCGTCGTCAACGGCGTGGCCAAGACCTACGCCATGACCGGCTGGCGCGTGGGATGGATCATCGGCCCCAAGGACGTCGTCAAGGCCGCCACCAACCTCCAGTCGCACGCCACCTCGAACGTGAGCAACGTCGCGCAGGTCGCCGCCCTGGCCGCCGTGTCGGGCGACCTGGTGGCCGTGGCCGAGATGCGCAAGGCCTTCGACCGCCGCCGCCAGACCATCGTGCGGATGCTCAACGAGATCCCCGGTGTCGTCTGCCCGGAGCCGGAGGGCGCGTTCTACGTGTACCCGTCGGTCAAGACCCTGCTCGGCAAGGAGATCCGCGGCAAGCGGCCGCAGAGCTCCGTGGAGCTTGCCGAGCTGATCCTGGAGGAGGCGGAGGTCGCCGTCGTCCCGGGCGAGGCCTTCGGCACCCCGGGCTACCTGCGGCTGTCGTACGCGCTCGGCGACGAGGACCTCGTCGAGGGCGTCTCCCGGATGCAGAAGCTGCTGGGCGAGGCCAAGGCCTGAGCCCCGGCGCCGCGTGCACGCGGGCCCCCGGACCGGCCGGTCAGGGGGCCCGCGTGTGTGTGCGGGCAAGCCCTCGTTCGGGGAAAGCCGCCGAAAGCGGTACCGGGACCCGCGCCGGTGCGGCAGGATCTGTGGATGGCACGCGATGTATCCCTCCTCCCCAAGGCGCACCTCCACCTGCACTTCACCGGTTCGATGCGGCCCGCGACCCTGCTGGAACTCGCCGACAAGTACGGGGTGCACCTGCCCGAGGCGCTGACCTCGGGCGAGCCGCCCAGACTGCGCGCGACCGACGAGCGCGGCTGGTTCCGCTTCCAGCGCCTGTACGACATCGCGCGCTCCGTGCTCCGCTCCCCCGACGACATCCGGCGCCTGGTGCGCGAGGCCGCCGAGGAGGACGCCCGGGACGGGTCGGGGTGGCTGGAGATACAGGTCGACCCCACGTCGTACGCCCCGCGTCTGGGCGGGCTGATCCCCGCGCTGGAGATCATCCTCGACGCGGTGGAGAGCGCCTCCCGGGACACGGGTGTGGGCATGGCCGTCCTGGTGGCCGCCAACCGCACCAAGCACCCGCTGGACGCCCGTACGCTGGCCCGTCTGGCGGTGCGCTATGCGGATCACGGCGTGATCGGCTTCGGGCTCTCCAACGACGAGCGGCGCGGCCTGGCGCGGGACTTCGACCGGGCCTTCGCCATCGCCCGGGAGGGCGGGCTGCTGGCGGCGCCGCACGGCGGCGAGCTGGCGGGCGCGGGCAGCGTCCGCGACTGCCTGGACGACCTGCACGCCAGCCGGGTCGGACACGGTGTGCGGGCGGCCGAGGATCCGAGGCTGATGGCCCGTCTCGCCGAGCGCGGCGTCACCTGCGAGGTGTGCCCTTCGTCCAACGTCGCCCTCGGCGTCTACGACCGGCCCGAGCAGGTGCCGCTGCGCACCCTGTTCGACGCGGGCGTGCCCATGGCGCTGGGCGCCGACGACCCGCTGCTGTTCGGCTCGCGGCTCGCCGCGCAGTACGAACTGGCCCGGGAGGCGCACGGCTTCAGCGACGAGGAGCTGGCCGAACTGGCCCGCCAGTCGGTGCGCGGTTCCGCGGCGCCGGAGGGCGTACGGGCCAAGCTCCTCGCGGGGATCGACGACTGGCTCGCCGGCTGATCCCGCCCGGGCGGTACGGGGGTCGGCGTCGCGACGCGCTCCGGCGGACGGCTGGGCGGGATGCGGCGGCGCCTGGGGTTGCCGTGCCGACGGAGGACGGGTCACCCCGCCGCGCCCTGGGGCATGGCCCCGGACCACCCGGCCTCGCAGCTCGTCGGGTGGGCGGTCGGGCCGTACACGCGCCCTGGCAGGTGCGACCGGGCGTGACGGGCGTGAGGCGGCGTGATCGGGCGCGTCCCGGCGGGCTCAGAGGCTCACGCCGACCGTCACCGGCTCGTTGACCAGGGTGATCCCGAAGGCCGCGCGGACGCCCTCGACGACCTCGCGGGCCAGCGCGACCAGGTCGGCGGTCGTCGCCCCGCCCCGGTTGGTGAGCGCCAGGGTGTGCTTGGTGGAGATGCGTGCGGGGCCGCTGCCGTAGCCCTTGGCGAAGCCCGCCTTGTCGATCAGCCAGGCGGCGGAGGTCTTGATGTGCCCGTCGCCTGCGGGGTAGGCGGGGGGCGTGCTGTCCGGGCCGAGCCGGTCGTGGACACGGTTCAGGAAGTCCGCGTAGCCGGCTTCCGTGAGGACGGGGTTGGTGAAGAACGAGCCCGCCGACCAGGTGTCGTGATCCTCCGGGTCGAGCACCATGCCCTTGCCCGCCCGCAGCTTCAGCACCGTCTCGCGGGCGGTGGCCAGGGGCACCCGGTCGCCCGCGCCGACGCCGAGGGCGCGGGCCACCTCGGCGTACTTCACCGGGGCGGACATGCCGTCGGCGTCCTCCAGGGCGAAGCGCACCCGCAGCACGACGAAGCGGGCGGGGTCCGCCTTGAAGAGGCTGTGCCGGTAGGAGAAGGCGCACGCGGCGTTGTCCAGGACGACCGTCTTACCGGTGGTCCGGTCGTAGGCGACCACCTCGGTGATCGTGCCGGCGACCTCCTGGCCGTACGCGCCCACGTTCTGGATGGGCGTGGCCCCGGCGGAGCCGGGAATGCCCGCCAGGCACTCGACGCCCGCCAGGCCCGCCTCCACGGTGCGGGCGACGGCGTCCGTCCAGACCTCGCCCGCCGCGAGTTCCATCTCGGCGCCGTTCAGCTCAACGCCGCGCGTCCCGATGTGCAGCGCGGTCCCCGCGAACCCCTCGTCCGCGATCACCAGGTTGCTGCCGCCGCCGATGACCAGCAGCGGCGTCCCCGTCGCGTCCGCCTCCCGTACGGCCTCGACGACCTCGGCGTCCGTGGTCGCCGTCACCAGGCGGGTGGCGGGACCGCCGAGGCGGAAGGTGGTCAGGGGCGCGAGCGGGGCGTCGTTGAGTACGTGCACGGCATTCAGGGTAAGGGCGGGCGGGAAGTTGGGTGCACGGGCGGCGGGAGTCCGGTGCACGGGCGGGCAGGGCCGCCGGGGATGCCCCCGCCCGTACGGATCAGAGCGCCTCGAGGACCGTCGCGTTGGCGAGGCCGCCCGCCTCGCACATGGTCTGCAGCGCGTAGCGCGCGCCCCGGGCCCGCATGGCGTGGACCAGGGTCGTCATCAGGCGGGTGCCGCTGGCGCCGAGCGGGTGGCCCAGCGCGATGGCGCCGCCGTTGACATTGACCTTGGCGGGGTCGGCGCCGGTCTCCTGGAGCCAGGCGAGGACGACGCCGGCGAAGGCCTCGTTGACCTCGAACAGGTCGATGTCCGCCACGTCCAGACCGGCGCGGCGCAGCACGCGCTCGGTCGCCGGGATGACGCCGGTCAGCATGAGCACGGGGTCGGAGCCGGTGACCGCGAAGCTGTGCAGCCGGACGAGGGGGCGCAGCCCCAGGCGCTCGGCGGTCTCGCTGCTGGTGATCAGCACGGCGGAGGCTCCGTCGTTGATCGGGCTGCTGTTTCCGGCCGTGATCGACCAGTCGATCTGCGGGAAGCGCTCGGCGTAGCCGGGGTCGGCGAAGGCGGGGCGCAGCCCGGCGAGGATCTCGGGCGTGGTCGTGGGCCGGACGGACTCGTCCGTGCTGAGCCCGGCGAGCGGCGCGACTTCCGCGTCGAAGGCGCCGGCCGACCACGCGGCGGCGGCCTTCTGGTGCGACCGGGCGGCGAAGGCGTCCATCGCCTCGCGGCCCAGCGACCACTTGGCGGCGATCAGTTCGGCGCTGATGCCCTGCGGTACCACTCCGCCTGGGAAGCGGGCCGCGATGCCGGGGCCGAACGGGTCCGCGCCGGGCGGCACGTTGGACCACATGGGCACCCGGCTCATCGACTCCACGCCGCAGGCCACGACGATGTCGTACGCACCGGCGATGACACCCTGCGCCGCGAAGTGCACGGCCTGCTGGGAGGAGCCGCACTGCCGGTCCACCGTGGTGGCCGGGACGGAGTCCGGGAAGCCCGCCGAGAGCCAGGCCCAGCGGGTGGTGTTCATGGCCTGCTCGCCGACCTGGTCCACGGTGCCGCCGATGACGTCGTCGACGAGCGCCGGGTCGATCCCGCTGCGGCCGACGAGTTCCTTGAGGGCGTGGGCGAGCAGTTCGACCGGGTGCGTCCCGGCGAGCGCCCCGCCCGGCTTGCCCTTGCCGATGGGGGTGCGGACGGCTTCGACGATGACGGCGTCGCGCATGGGGTTCTCGCTTCCTGCGGGTGCGGTGCCGGGCGGGGTCGAGTACGAGTTAGTTTGATAGTCAAACCATATCCCGGCCCCGAGGGTAGGGCGAGCGGGTTCGGGATCACAACCCGCTGTGTGAGACTGGGCCGGTGAGCCCGACCGCACCTGTGCCCCCGCTGCCGGGGCGCCCCTGCTCCGCCGCCGCGGCCCTGCACCTCGTCGGCGACAAATGGGCGCTGCTCGCGGTCCGCGAGATCCTCTACGGCAACCGGCGGTTCGACGCCATCGCCCGCAACACGGGCGCGCCGCGGGACCGCCTGACCGTGCGGCTGCGCGCCCTGGAGGAGGCCGGCATCGTCGAACGCCGCCCCTACAGCGAGCGGCCGCCGCGGTACGAGTACCACCTGACCGAGGCGGGGCACGATCTCGCACCGGTCATCCGGGCTCTGCTGGCGTGGGGCGACAAGTGGGCGGTGGACGAGCCGCCGGTCGTGCTCCGGCACCGGGACGATCATCCGGTGGACGCCGTCGAGTTCTGCCGCACCTGCGGGGACGAACTCCACGACCGGGACCTGGTGCTGGACATCCGGGGTGAGGGTTGGACGCCCGCGGGGCGGACGGAGTCCGGCTGAACGACGCGGTGGCAGGCGTACGCGGTCCGTGCTGCCCCGCCTCCTTCGACCCGGTCGCCCGGCAACCCGAGGCGGGCGCGCCTCGCCGGCGCACCCGCCTCGGACTTCACAGGGGGGGTCCGTCAGGGGGTCGCGTCGGCGAGGGCCTTTGACGGGGCCGCGGTGGCCCCAGGGGCGGCCTCGTCGGCGCGGCGGGTCGGGACGGCAAGGGCCGCGAGCGCGCCGGCCGCGACGCCGACCGCGCCCACCCAGAGGGCTGGGGTGAGGCCGTCGACGAAGCGCATCGCGGACTCGTAGCCCCCCTGCGCGGAGAAGACCGCCGCGAGGGACGCGACGCCGAGGGCCCCGCCGACCTCGCGCAGGGCGTTGCTGGCGCCCGAGGCGATGCCCTGCTCCGCCGGCCGGACACTTCCCATGACGAGGTTGGCGCTCGGGGCGAAGTACATCGCCATCCCGACACCGCTCACGATCAGCGCCGGCACCTGCGCCGCGTACGACACTCCCGGCTCGACGATCAGGGCGAACCAGCCGAGGCCCACCGCCTGCAGGGCGAGCCCGGCCGCCACGACCGGCCGACCGCCGAGGCGGTCGGAGAGGAAGCCCGCGACGGGCGCGACGATCATGGGCATGCCCGTCCAGGGCAGCATGCGCAGCCCCGCCTGTGTCGGGGAGTAGCCGGCGACGTTCTGGAAGAACTGGCTGAGCAGGAAGATCGAGCCGAACATACCGAGGGACATCAGCAGGCTGGCCGTGTTGATCGCGGCGAAGGCGCGGCTGCGGAAGAGCCGCATCGGCAGGATCGGATTGCGGGCGCGGACGCCGTGCCGTACGAAGACGGCCAGCAGCACACCGCCGCCGATCAGCCCACCGAGGACCGGGCCGCTGGTCCAGCCGTCGGCATTGCCGCGGACGAGGGCGTAGACGATGCCGAACAGACCCGCGCTGGCGAGCACCGTGCCGGTCACGTCGAGCCGGGGGGCGAGGCCGCGGCTCTCGGCGAGCCGCAGCCTGGCGAGGGGCAGGAGCAGCAGGCCGATCGGGACGTTCAGCCAGAAGATCCAGTGCCAGGAGATGTGCTCGGTCAGCGAGCCGCCGATGAGGGGCCCGGCGGCGACCGCGAGGCCGTTGACGGCTCCCCAGATGCCGAACACCATGCCGCGCCGCTCGGGCGGGACGGTGGCCGAGAGCAGGGTGAGGGTGAGCGGCATCAGGACCGCGGCGCCGACGCCCTGGACGGCGCGCGCGGCGATGAGCCCGTCCATGCCGGGGGCGAGCGCCGCGGCGGCGGAGGCCGCCGAGAAGACGCCGAGGCCGACGAGGAACATGCGCCGGCGGCCGAAGCGGTCGCCCAGGGCCGCGCCGAACAACAGCAGGACGGCGAAGGTGAGCGTGTAGGCGCTCACCGTCCACTCCAGGTCCTCCAGGGCCCCGCCGAGGTCGGCGCGGATGGAGGGCAGGGCCGTGGTGACGACCAGGTTGTCGAGCGCCGCCATGAAGCCGGCGGCGCTGGTGATGACGAGGGCCCAGACGACGCTGCCGCGCCTGGCCTCCTGCGATTGCTGTGCCATGAACTCCCCCAGATGATTAGTAATCGATCAATAACTTTCATGGACATGGATGGGCCCGGAGCGTGGCGGCGGCGCGACCGGTCAGCCCTTCTCCGGCAGGCGGTCGGCGTAGAGGGCCTCGAGCCCCGCCCAGCCGCGCTCGCCCTGCGGAACGCCGAGCGCCACCAGTACGTTCACGAGCATCCCCGTGCCGAAGAACTCCGCCGTCTCGCGCTCGGCCACCCCCGTGCGCGCCCTGACGAAGTCCCACAGGTCCAGCCAGCCGCGCCGGCAGGCCTCGCGGATCTCCTCGTCGTCGACGGCCGCCACGTACATCTGCAGCTGCATCCGCAGGACGTCGCCACCCCCGATGAGGTCCTGGTAGGAACCGCACATCGCCCGGAACGCCTCCTCCCCCTCCAGCCCCGCGGCCGCCTCCTCGAAGTGCGCCTGGATCTTCTCCAGGCACCGCGCCGCGGCGGCCAGGAACAGCGCCTTCTTGTTCGGGAAGAGCCGGAAGAGATACGGCTGCGACACACCCATGCGCTTGGCGATGACGCCGGTGGAGGTGCCGTTGTAGCCACCCGTGCCGAACTCCGTCATCGCCGCGCGGACCGCCGCCTCGCGGCGCTCCTCCGCGCTCATCCGCATCCCGTCACCTGCCATACGAAGTAAGTTATCAGTCAATAACAAGCCGGGCCAAGAGAACCGGGCCAAGAGAAAAGGCGGCAGGCACGCCCGCCGCCTTCACCTCCCGGCAGCTGCTATGCGAGCCGGACCACCGCGCGAGACATGCCCAGCACCTTCTGCCCGGCGCTGACGGCCGTCACGTCCACCCGGACCGTGCGCTCGTCGTCGTCCAGCTTGGCCGCGACCTTGGCGCTGACCTCGATCAGCGCGCCCGTGTCGTCGTTCGGCACCACGACCGGCTTGGTGAAGCGGACGCCGTACTCCACGACCGCACCCGGGTCACCGGCCCAGTCCGTCACCACTCGGACCGCCGAGGCCATGGTGAACATGCCGTGCGCGATGACGTCCGGCAGGCCGACCTCCTTGGCGAACTTCTCGTTCCAGTGGATCGGGTTGAAGTCACCGGAGGCGCCGGCGTACTGCACGAGCGTGGCGCGGTCCACGGGGAACGACTGCGCCGGCAGCTCGGTGCCGACCTCGACCTCGTCGTAGGAGATCTTCGCCGTCATCGGTTCACTCACCCTCCGGCGCGCGCGCCACCAGTTTCATCAGCGCCGTCACCACGTGCTCGCCGCTCTCGTCGTGGACCTCGCCGCGGACGTCGATGACGTCGTTGCCCGCGAGCGACTTGATGGCCTCGATGGCGACCGTCACCGACAGGCGGTCACCGGCCCGCACGGGGCGGGTGTAGCTGAACTTCTGGTCGCCGTGCACCACGCGGCTGTAGTCCAGCCCCAGCTCCGGATCGAGGACGACCTGCCCCGCCGCCTTGTACGTGATCACGAACGGGAAGGTCGGCGGCGCGATCACATCGGGGTGGCCCAGCGCCTTGGCCGCCTCGGGGTCGGTGTAGACGGGGTTCGGGTCACCGACGGCCTCGGCGAACTCGCGGATCTTCTCCCGTCCCACCTCGTACGGGGCGGTGGGCGGATAGGTCCGCCCGACGAAGGACTGGTCCAGCGCCATCGGCACCTCCTGGAGCTTGTTGTGCTGCGCGTCGGCGGATCCGCCAACGCCAAGAGGCCGCCCCCGATGAGTGGGGCGGCCTCGTTGGTCTAACGGCCTGGGTCAGCGCGTCTCGCGGTGCGCGGTGTGCGCGTTGCAGCGCGGGCAGTGCTTCTTCATCTCAAGACGGTCCGGGTCGTTGCGCCGGTTCTTCTTGGTGATGTAGTTCCGCTCCTTGCACTCCACGCAGGCCAGCGTGATCTTCGGGCGGACGTCGGTGGCGGCCACGTGAGTGCTCCTTGACGAACGGCAATAAGATGTGAACTTTGAACACGGAAAGAGTAGCCGATTGAAGGACCGATCCCACAATCGGCTACGCAGGGTAGCGGCGACCGGACTTGAACCGGTGACACAGCGATTATGAGCCGCTTGCTCTACCGACTGAGCTACGCCGCTTCGATGAAGAGATCACCCGCCGATAGGCGGGTCATCCGATCACCAGAGCCCCAATACGGAATCGAACCGTAGACCTTCTCCTTACCATGGAGACGCTCTGCCGACTGAGCTATTGGGGCGAGCGAGGAAGACATTACACGCTCCGCCGCCGAAGGTGAAATCCGTATCTTGCGGGCAGTCGCCGGACCACCGGCCGCCTCCTGGGTCCCAGCCGCACGGCCCCCATGTCACTTGACGTCACCGGTACGACTATTCGCTCTTCCCGGACGGACCGGGCGGCGCGCCCTAGGCTCGGAACCGCGTGATCTTGCCTCCGGCGCCGAGGAGCGCGATGACCGACAGCCAGCCGCAGCAGCCCACCGACCCTCCGCTCGGCGAAGCCGCCCCAGCCCCCGCCCTCTTGCTCTGCGGTGCCCGCCTCGCCGACGGGCGCACCGTCGATGTGCGCCTGGCCGGGGCCCGCATCGAGGCCGTGGGCACCTCCGGCAGCCTCCACGAGGGCACACGGGTCGACCTCGCCGGCTATCTGCTGCTGCCCGCCCCCGCCGAATGCCATGCGCACCTCGACACCGCCCTGACCGCCGACTCGGCGGGCCCGCCCTCCTACGACGCCGAGGACGTGCAGCGCAGGGTCACCGAGGGGGCCCTCCTCCAGCTCGGCCACGGCGCCACGGCGGTGCGCAGCCACATCCGCATCGGCGACGTCCAGGGGCTGCGCGCCCTGGAGGCGGCGCTGCAGGCCCGGCGCGCGCTGCGCGGCCTGGTCGACGTGCAGACGGTGGCCGTGCCGCGGGTGCTCACCGGACCCGCCGGCGCGGACGGCCTCGCCGCGCTCCGCGACGCCCTCAAGATGGGCGCGGACGTGGTGGGCGGCTGCCCCGACCTGGACCCCGACCCGGCCGGCTACGCGGAGACGGTGCTCGCCATCGCCGCGGAGTTCGGTCTCCCCGTCGACCTGCACACCGACGCCGCCGATCCGGCCCGGCTCTCCCGGCTCGCCGCGATGGCGGGGGGGCTGCGTCCCGGCGTCACCCTCGGCCCCTGCGGCGGCCTGGCCCGGCTCCCGTACGACACCACCGTCCGCCTCGCCGGGCAGCTCGCCGCCGCCGGGGTCTCGCTGACCGCACTTCCCCAGGGCGCCTGCGGCGCGCTGGAGTCGGTGCGCAGGGGCGGCACCGCGCCCGTGCGGACCCTGCGGGCGGCGGGCGCCCGGATCGCCGCGGGCAGCGGCGCGCTGCGCGACCTGACCAACCCGGTCGGCCGGGGCGATCCCCTCGAGGCGGCCTTCCTGCTCGCCTCGCACGGCGAGTGCGCCCCCGGGGAGGCGTACGAGGCCGTGAGCCGCGATGCCCGTGCCGTCATGGGACTGCCTGAAGTGCGGGTGGAGGCGGGTTTCCCCGCCGAGCTGCTCGCGGTGCGGGCCGACCGGCTGGAGAGCGCGCTGTCGCTCGCGTACAGCCGGATCGTCATCCACCGCGGACGGGTCGTCTCGCGGACCAGCGCGGTACGCGAGTACACCGACACCCTGGCGCTCGACCTGCCGCGTCAGTCGAGGAGCCGCCGCGACCCGGCGTGAACGGCACGCCGGGCGTAGCGTCGGTGACATGCGCACTGTGATCGCTGGTGGACATGGACAGATCGCGCTGCGGCTGGAGCGGCTGCTCGCCGCGCGCGGGGACGAGGTGGCGGGCTTCATCCGCACATCGGAACAAGCCGCCGACCTGCGCGAGGCGGGCGCCGAGCCGATCGTGCTCGACCTGGAGGCGGCGTCGGTGGACGACGTGGCCCGGGCCCTGACCGGTGCCGACGCGGTCGTCTTCGCGGCGGGCGCCGGGCCGGGCAGTGGCGCCACCCGCAAGGAGACCGTGGACCGGGACGCCGCCGTGCTGCTGGCCGACGCGGCGGAACGCGCGGGGGTGCGCCGCTATCTGATGATCTCCGCGATGGGCGCCGACGCGGCCGGCCGCACCGGCGGCGACGAGGTCTTCGCCGCCTATCTCCGTGCCAAGGGCGCCGCCGACGCGGAGGTGCGCCGTCGTGCCGCCCTGGAGTGGACGATCGTGCGCCCCGGCCGGCTGACCGACGACTCCGGTACGGGCCGGGTGCGACTGGCCGCATCCACCGGGCACGGTTCGGTGACGCGGGACGACGTCGCGGCGGTCCTCGCGGAGCTGCTCGACACCCCGTCGACGGCAGGGCTCACCCTGGAGCTCGTCGAAGGACACACCCCGGTCTCGGTCGCGGTCAAGGACGTCGCCGGCAACTGAAGCGCGGGCCGCCGGGCTCCCCCGCGGATGCGGAAGGAGCCAGCCGGGTAGAGGGGGTGGGCCGACGTGCGATCAGCCCCGCTCTGGGCTGCACTGGACCGCATCGGGACGCCCGGCGCCGTCCCCCTGACACCACGGAGAGAGCATGCCGATGAAGCCCCCGGCACCCCCGTTCACCCGCGAGACGGCGATCGAGAAGGTCCGGCTCGCGGAGGACGCCTGGAACACCCGCGACCCTGAGAAGGTGGCGCTCGCCTACACGCCGGACAGCCGGTGGAGGAACCGCGGCGAGTTCGTCAACGGGCGGGCGGAGATCGTCGCGTTCCTCACCCGCAAGTGGACGAGGGAGCAGGACTACCGGCTCATCAAGGAACTCTGGGCCTTCGAAGGCAACCGCATCGCGGTCCGCTTCGCCTACGAGTGCCACGACGACTCCGGGAACTGGTACCGCTCCTACGGCAACGAGAACTGGGAGTTCGACGACGAGGGCCTGATGCGCGTACGGCTGGCCAGCATCAACGACGTCCCCATCGCGGAGTCGGAGCGCGCGTACCACTGGCCGCTGGGGCGGCGGCCCGACGATCGCCCCGGTCTTTCCGACCTCGGGTTCTGAGCGGCCCGCGCCAGCTCCCGCAGCTCCCCCCGGGCCGCCGGCGAGCGGCCCGGGCCGGTGCGCCAGTACGGATGCCAGAACAGCCGGCAGGACAGCCACAGCAGACGCCGCCGGAGAACCGCCGCATGGGTCGGCTCCGCTGCGAGCTGCGCGTAGGTGTGGTGCCATTCGCGTTGCGCCTGCACCAGGTCTGACGGGAACACGGTGTTGGCCATGCCCGTCATTCAATCATGTGTTCGATTTTCTGCGCCTCCCCTCACGTGTCGCTCGTACGGGTGAGTGAGGCTGGGCGGCCACGCTGGCCGCCGACCCGAACCCGGGGGGCGAAGGCGTGCGCCGCCGGCGCGGGGGCCTGCGGCTACAGGCTGAGGACGATGGCGGCCCCCAGGCCGCCCAGCCCCAGCGCGACGGCGGCGTCGGTCCAGCCGCCCCTCCCCCAGCGGAAGAAGCGGTCCAGCGCCAGCCGCCCCGGTCCGATGGCTGCGACACCGAGGGCGACGACCGTGATGGCCAGGTTGTACTCGATGCCGCCCTGCTGGTCCCACAGTCCGTGGGTGCCGGTCACCGTGGCCATGGCATTGATCATCACGCCGATCAGGGCAGCCGCGGCGAGCGGGGTGAACAGCCCCAGCGCCAGCCCCACGCCGCCCAGGAACTCCGATGCGCCGGCGATGGCTGCATAGACCTTGCCCGGCGAGTAGCCCAGCGCCTCGAAGCCCCTGCCGGTGTCGGCGAGCCCCGGGCCGCCGAACCATCCGGTGAGCTTTTGGAGTCCGTGCCCCGCCATCAGGAGGCCGAAGGTGAGCCGGATCAGCAGCAGGCCCCAGTCGCCGGCCGTGACCCCCGGCCGCCGCGGGCCGACGTCCTGGGTCTGCGGCGGAACGCGCAGTCGCTCGACTAGGTGATTCATGGGAAACCTCTTCTGCTCCGATGCCCCGGTGGACGGCGCCGGCCGGCCCCGCGAGTCAGCGGATGCGTGGGTGCGGTCACCGCGGATCTCGCCGGCGTCCCGCGTCCCTCCTTCGGGGGACGCGACGGCCGAGTTCCGCTTTCAACCATTTTCCCTTTTTCTTCCGTCTCATCCAGAAATGTCGAAAGTATTGAGGGCGGCCGCGTCTTCCCGCTCGGAGCCTCAGATGCCGGGGCCCAGCCCTCGGAGGCGACCGGACATGGTTGGCGGGGCGCCGAGAGGACCGAGGGTGGGCGGCCCGGCCCCACCTGTCGACCGGCGACCGGCGAAGGGCGAAGGGCGGCACCGGTCCGCGTCGCCGCCCTCGCGCGGGTCCCACGGCGTCGTTCCCGGCCCCCACGGCCGGACGGGGTTCGACACGGGGCAGCGGTGATCGCCGGGCACGGACCTTCCGGGTCGACGACGCCGCGGTCCGCGATGAGCGGTGGCTCCCGTACGCCGTACCCGTCGGCCCCTTCACGGCATGCCCGTCATCCCACGTGCCCGCTCGCCACACCGCGCGTGACGGGGTGGGAGCGCGTCGCCGCACGAGGGCCGACCCCCTACCTCGTGAACGACGTTGCGCAGCCATGCAACCTCCCACGCGCATTCGGGAGTTACTACGGGCGGACGTCCAAGCGGCGGCCTCCGCACGCGGTGGCCGCCGCCAGCCGACGCGCGGGCCCAGCACGCCGGCCGTCAGGACCGCCCGGCGCCGTGCCGGGTGGCAGCTCCGAAGGAGAAAGCTCCGTGGTTCTCAGTTCTGCCCGCAAGGCCTGCCTGGCCGCTGTCGCGACGCTCGCCGTCGGCGTGGCGTCGTTCGGCGCCTCCGCCGCGGCGGCGCCGTCGGCACCGGCCCCTGCCGCACACCGGGCCGGCGCTCCCGCAGCGGTGGCCGCGAAGGCCGTCGTCGCGTCGAAGAAGCAGACACCCCGGGTCGTCACCCAGCTGATCGACAGGGGCCGGGTGGACGGCAAGCCCTGGTCGGTGGCGTTGGAGTTCCACCCGACGCTGCCGGAGGGCTACGAACTCCCCACCTACCCAAGCGGCAGCACCGTCCCCGCCGACGCACTGCTGTGCCAGCGCATGTACATCGACGGCGTACGCCTCGACCACCAGGGCGGCCCCTGGTCGGACTGCCAGCCCGTCGACGGCACCCACGACCCCGCCGGCAACGGCGGCATGGGGCTGTGGAGCTTCCAGGACAAGGGCCTCTCCGGCTCCCGTCTCATGGTCTCCAACCCCGAGACCGGCATCGCCTACGGCATCGTCAACCTCACCGACGGCACGCGCCTCAAGGCCCGCACCGCCACCGTCCCCGGCACCGACTACCACGCCTGGGCCGTCGCCATACCCGACGGCAAGACCATCGCCGCCGTCGACCAGTACGACTCCCGCGGACGCCGCGTCACCCACGACACCTCCTGGCGCTGACCTCGTGACTGGTGCCACACGGGCGCTCGCTGCCCGGTTCTCACGAACGAAGAGCACGCGACCGCGGACGGCGGGGGTCCGTCACCATGGGTGCCGGCATCCGCCGCGGACGCGGCGGGTGCGCACGGGCTGCCAGGACGTGCCATGTCGTGAAGGCTGCCGTCTGCAGCGTCTTACTCGGACAGTCGGGCCTGGTGCAACGTGCCGAGTCACTCGTGACCCATCAGCGCGGCAGCCGCACGTGCCTGGGCATAAGGCGGCGCCGGTGCCTCACCACACCACGGCCCCTTCGTGCTGAGAGGAACCAGTTGACACCTCCCCTCCCTGAAGGGGGGGATTCCTGGCTCAGGCTGCCTCCGGGAGCAGCGCCCCCGGAGGTCTTACGCCCTCGACACCAGCCGGGTTGAGACCAGCCCGGACCAGCATCACGCGCGCGGAGTTCTTGTCCCTGGGGGATACGCTGCGGATGGCTGCGGGGACTGTCCGCGAGCCCGCCAGTCCGCCTCGGTGCGGGGCCGTTGGAGCGCAGTTGCTGTAGCGGCGGCCTCCGGCACCGCCGGTGGATCACCGGTCCCGGCGTGTGCGCTTGCTCACCCGTCCCAGGAATCCGCGGCCGGCAGGCCCGATGAACGGCGGGAGCTCCGCGAAGCCGGGCTCGGCGCCCAGGGTCCCGGCGAGGTGGGCGAGCACCGTCCGCACCCGGGTGAGCGGGTGGCCGGGGAAGCGCACGTCGTACTCCTCCGCGTCAGCGCGGTGAAAGGGGAGCCCGCCGCGCAGCCCGGGCGCGTAGGGATGCTCCAGGAAGTACTGTTCGGGCCCGAGTTCGGCGAGCACCATGGCCTCGCGCATCCCTGTGACGCCGTCTGCAAAGGCCTGCACCTTGACCACCGCGCTGCAGGCCGCGCGCGGCAGGGTGTAAGTGCCCAGGAACGCCTGGCCCCTCGGCCGGTCCGGCAGCGGCACTTTGAGTACCTGGCGCAGCGCCGGCAGTCCGGCGACCCGGACGACGTCGGCCTCGATGAGGCCCCCGCCCGCGTCGGCCGTGAAGCGGGCGAGTGCCTGCCGCAGCCGGTCCGGCTCCTCCAGGGGCGCCGGTATGTCCGGAGGCAGGTCGAAGAAGTGAAGGCTGATCACATCGCCGTGGTCATCGGTCCAGGCGTGCTCGGCGACCTGCCGGTAGCCCGGCAGGTCCGCACCGTCGAGTGGTCCCATGGACAAGGATCATGCCGTAGGGGCGAGTGCAGCGTCACGGCACTTCAGGGCCGCGTACCTGCAGTCGAGGGGGAGTAGTCGGTCGTGCGTGCGTTTGATCGTGCAGCCGTTTCCACCTGGCTCAGCTCGGGCGTAGAGCCGCGGCTGGTGGCGGAGCGCGCGGGCCACGGCGTCGCCGTGCTCTTTTGGTGTACGCGAAGTTCCTGAAGGGCGGGGACGAAGCCGCGAACGAAAGGATTTCAGCTCGCCTGCGTGAGCGAAGGAGCCCCCTGCCCTAGTCGCCCATGCGCAGGGCGACGGGTGCCACGGAACCCGCCGCCCTGCGCTACGGCTCGATGTCGAAGAGCGGGATGGTCGGTGGTGGCGGGGCGAGTACGGCGCGAAGGCCGTTGAGCGTCGCACGCCATTGCCTCCCGTCTCGTGGGTCGACCCAGTTCGACGCCAATCCGGATTCGTCGCTGACGATGCGGGCGAGGGCTTCGTCCGCCAGGGACCTGAGATCAGAGGGGAAGGTCGGCATGGGTGTTTCAGGGCCGTAGGACGTGTCGACCGGTTCACCGCCTGGACACTGCGCCGCAATCAGCGCCGCAGCGGCCACGGCTTCCTCCGCTTCCGTGAGGTAGCCGCTGGCGTCCACGGTCCGGGTGAGCACGCCGCGAATCAGGGCTTCGCGTTCCTCGGGCTTGGCGTCGTCGAGACCGTCGGCGAAGTCTGCCGCGGTGTCGTTGTCAAAAGAGCCGGTGGCCCAGGTACCCATGATGATCTCCTCGCACAGCTACGCCGGGAGCCTCGCACCGGCCACTGACAACGCGGTCGACGGCGACCAGGGTCCGCCGTCCCACGGATGCCCCACAGCCGCAGGTCGGGCGCCGGATTCCCGTCCACGCCCCGTCCACAACCGCTGGTAGAGACCGTGCGAGAACGGGACGGAGCGAGACAGTGACCCGCATCCGCTGGCGCAAACAAAACAGCCCCTGCGCTGCGTTTCCGCAGCTCAGGGGCTGTGTTTCCACTGTGGCGGCGCCAGGATTCGAACCTGGGTAGGCTAAGCCGACGGATTTACAGTCCGCTCCCATTGGCCACTCGGGCACACCGCCTGGGAAGTGTCTCCGCGGGCCGCTTGTGTGCGGTCCCCGTGGCGACGTCGTAAACAATACCCGATGCCCGGGGGTGCTCCGCCACCCTATTGATCAGCACCTCGGGCGGGTCCGGTGGCTAGGCTTGCGGAGCGGCCCGCAGGCGGGTCGCGGACCTGACAGCTCAGAGCCAAGGAGCCAACAGAAGATGGCCGACTCCAGTTTCGACATCGTCTCGAAGGTCGAGCGGCAGGAGGTCGACAACGCCCTCAACCAGGCCGCGAAGGAGATCTCGCAGCGCTACGACTTCAAGAACGTCGGCGCGTCGATCTCGTGGTCCGGGGACAAGATCCTGATGCAGGCCAACTCCGAGGAGCGGGTCAAGGCCATCCTGGACGTCTTCGAGACCAAGCTGGTCAAGCGGGGGATCTCGCTGAAGTCGCTGGACGCGGGCGAGCCCCAGCTGTCCGGCAAGGAGTACAAGATCTTCGCCTTCGTCGAGGAGGGCATCTCGCAGGAGAACGCCAAGAAGGTCGCCAAGATCATCCGGGACGAGGGGCCCAAGGGCGTCAAGGCTCAGGTGCAGGGCGAGGAGCTGCGCGTGAGCTCCAAGAGCCGGGACGACCTGCAGGCCGTCATCACGCTGCTCAAGGGCAAGGACTTCGACTTCGCGCTGCAGTTCGTCAACTACCGCTGAGCGCGTCTCCACGCCGGTCCCGGTCGGGAACAGCCGACCGGGACCCTGATGCCCCCTCCCCCGCGGGCCTGCGGGCGCACAGGCGTGCCCGCGGGTCCGCGGGAGGGCGCATTCGGAGGGTGCCACCCCGGCAGGCCCCCGCAGGTGCGTAGTGTCTTCCTGTTAGGTCTCCCCCGGACCGCCCCGTCCGTCGACGGCGGACCCGGGGCAGCGTCTCGAGGAAGGAACCGGGCATGCAGAGCCGCACCGCTTTGGTCGAGGACCTGATGAGCCGCTTCCCGCACGTCCCCCGCGAGGCGGTCATCAAGGAGGACCTGCTGCGCGGCGGCATCGCGTTCGACGAGTCGGCGCTCAGCGGCAACGAGGACGGCGACGTCAAACCGAAGTCGTACTTCATCTTCTCCTTCGACCACCGCACCCTCCCCGAGCTGGGCGCCGCCGCGCTGAAGCGGCCGCCGGAGGAGATCGTGCTCACCGGCGGGCCCTACGATCTGCGCCGCACGGTGGTGTCGGTGCGGGTGAACCCGGCCTCGCCGTACCGCGTGCGGGCGGGCGGGCGCGGGGTGCTCGGGCTGTACCTCGACGGGGTGCGCATCGCCGACGTCGGGCTGCCGCCGATGCCGGCGTACTACCGGCACACCCTGGAGAACGGGAAGTCGGTGATGGAGGTCGCGCCGACGATCCAGTGGGGCTACCTGATCTATCTGACGGTCTTCCGCGTGTGCCAGTACTTCGGCGCCAAGGAGGAGTGCCAGTACTGCGACATCAACCACAACTGGCGGCAGCACAAGGCGGCCGGGCGCCCCTACACGGGCGTCAAGCCGGTCGAGGAGGTGCTGGAGGCGCTGGAGATCATCGACAAGTACGACGAGACGAAGGCCTCCACCGCGTACACCCTCACCGGCGGCGCGATCACCTCCAAGGTGGCCGGGCGCGACGAGGCCGACTTCTACGGCCACTACGCGAAGGCCATCGAGGAGCGTTTTCCCGGGCGCTGGATCGGCAAGGTCGTCGCGCAGGCGCTGCCGAAGGAGGATGTGCAGCGCTTCAAGGACTACGGCGTGCAGATCTACCACCCCAACTACGAGGTGTGGGACCGCCGTCTGTTCGAGCTCTACTGCCCCGGCAAGGAGCGCTACGTCGGCCGCGACGAGTGGCACCGCCGCATCCTGGACTCGGCGGAGATCTTCGGCCCCCGCAATGTGATCCCCAACTTCGTGGCGGGTGTGGAGATGGCCGAGCCGTTCGGCTTCGGCAGCGTCGGGGAGGCGATCGACTCGACGGCGGAGGGCCTGCGCTTCTTCATGTCGCGTGGCATCACCCCCCGCTTCACGACGTGGTGCCCGGAGCCGACGACCCCGCTGGGCAAGGCGAACCCCGAGGGCGCGCCGCTGGAGTACCACATCCGGCTGCTGGACGTGTACCGCGCGACGCTGGAGGAGTACGGGCTGAGCTCGCCGCCCGGATACGGGCCGGCCGGTCCCGGCAACGCGGTGTTCTCGGTGAGCTCGTTCATGGACAGCCTGCCGGCGTCGGCACCCGTCGGAGTGAGCTGAGTGCCCACGCTGCTGATCGTGCATCACACGCCGTCGCCGAATGTGCAGGCGATGTTCGAGGCGGTGGTCGCGGGGGCGACCACCGACGAGATCGAGGGCGTGGACGTCGTGCGGCGGGCCGCCCTCGCGGCGACCGCCTCCGACGTGCTCGCGGCGGACGGCTACCTGCTGGGCACGACGGCGAACCTCGGCTACATGGCGGGGGCCCTCAAGCACTTCTTCGACCAGGTCTACTACCCGTGCCTGGACAGCACGCGCGGCCGCCCGTTCGGCTACTACGTGCACGGGGGCGGCGACGTCACCGGGACGGTTCGGGGCATCCGGTCGATCACCACGGGCCTGGGCTGGGAGCAGGCGGCGACGGAGGTGGCGGTCACCGGTGAGCCGTCCAAGGCCGATCTGCACTCCTGCTGGGAACTGGGCGCGACCCTGGCCGCCACGCTGGCGGACTGAGCGTCCGGGCCCGGTACCGACGTGCCGGGCCCCTGTCCCCGCCCTACCGTGGAGAGGGAGAGAGGGGCAGCACGATGGCACCGCATGTCCTGGACGACGCGGCCCTGGACGCCCTGCGATCCGGCTTCGCGGGCGAGGTCCTCGCGCCGGGCGATCCGTCGTACGACGAGAGCCGCACCCTGTTCAACGCCATGATCGACCGCAGGCCGTCCTTGATCGCCCTGTGCGAGACGGTGGAGGACGTCGCCGCCGCGATCCGCTTCGGCCGTGAGCGCGGGCTCGAGATCGCCGTCCGCGGGGGTGGACACGGTGTCTCCGGCAGGGCGCTGACCGACGGCGGCATCGTCGTCGACCTGCGGCGCATGCACGCGGTGGTCGTCGATCCGGCGGCCCGCACGGCGCGGGTCGGCGGGGGCGCCACGATGAGCCACCTGGACCGGTCGACACAGCCGTACGACCTGGTCACCACCGGGGGACGGGTGTCCACCACGGGGGTGGGCGGTTTCACCCTCGGGGGCGGATCGGGGTGGCTGGAGAGGAAGTTCGGGCTGGCCTGCGACAACCTGGTGGAGGTCGAACTGGTGACGGCGGACGGCACCTTGGTGCGCGCCGCCGAGGACGAGAACCCGGAGCTGTTCTGGGCGCTGCACGGGGGCGGCGGCAACTTCGGCGTCGCCACCTCGCTGACGCTGCGGCTGCACCCGCTGCCCGCGGTCACCGCGGCCCTGCTGCTGTGGCCGCCGGAAGCCGCTCCTGAGGTGCTGCGCGCCTACCGCTCGCTGCTGTCCTCGGCGCCGGACGAGGTGGGCGGGGGTCTGCTCTTTCTGACCGGGCCGCCGGAGGAGTTCGTGCCGGAGCATTTGGTGGGGTCGCTCGCCTGCGCCGTGGTGTTCACGTACGCCGGCACCGGTGACGCCGCGCGCGAGGCGCTCGAGCGGCTGCTGGCGCTCGCCCCGCAGGGCCGCATGGTCGTGGAGGTGCCGTACGCGGAGCTGCAGTGCATGTTCGACGACCCGCCGGGCTACCGGAACCACTGGTCGGCGGAGTATCTGAGCGACTTCCCGGACGAGGCGGTGTCGCGCTTCTGCGCCCGCGCCCGGGACATGGTGGTCCCCTCCCCCTCACAGCACGTGCTGTTCCCGGTGGGCGGCGCCGTGGCGCGCGGTCCGGCCGACTATCCGCTGCCCTGGCGCCGGGCGCCGTGGGTCGTGCACCCCTTCGGGCTGTGGGCCGACCCGGCGGACGACGAGCGGGCCCGGCGGTGGGCGCACGACGTGCGTGCCGACCTGCGGCCGTGGTCCTCCGGGGCGGTCTATCTGAACTTCATCGGCGACGAGGGCGCGAGCCGGGTGATCGCCGGTTTCGGCGCGCACAACGTGGGGCGGCTGGCCAGGGTGAAGCGGGAGTACGACCCGGAGAACGCGTTCCGGCTCAACCACAACATCGAGCCCGGTTGAGCCGGTGGGTTCCGGTGGGGCTCCGGCGCGGCCGGGGTGGCGTCAGCGGGTGGCGTACGGGGCGTCGACGGGGACGATCTCCCGGCCGAGCGGCACCAGTGAGATCGGCACCATCTTGAAGTTGGCGATGCCGAACGGGATGCCGATGATCGTCAGGCAGAAGCCGATGCCCGCGATCACATGGCCGATGGCGAGCCAGATCCCCGCGAAGACCACCCAGATGATGTTCCCGAGCAGCGATCCGACGCCCGCGTCGCGACGTTCCACCGTGGTGCGGCCGAAGGGCCACAGCACATAGTTGGCGATCCTCAGGGACGCGATCCCCCAGGGGATGGTGATGATGAAGATGAACATCAGCAGCCCCAGCAGGGCGTAGCCGATCGCCATCCACAGGCCCCAGACGATCAGCCACACGACATTCAGGACGAGGTTGAGCGCCTTCATTGCCCAAGCCTCCCATGCGCCCGGGGGCCACGCCCGTCAGGGGGTGGAAGCCGCCGATCCGTCAGGCGGGCCGCCATGGGCACCAGCAGGGGCCGTGGGGCTCCCGCACCCGTGGGCGGGCCGGGGGTGCCCGCCTGCGGCCGGGCAGGGCCGTACGGAGGCGTCAGCGGCGGTGGCCGGCCATCTCCTGCAGGCGGGCGATGCGCTCGGCCATCGGGGGGTGGGTGGAGAAGAGCTTGGACACGTCGCCGGGACGGAACGGGTTGGCGATCATGAGGTGGCTCGTGGTCTCCAGCCGCGGCTCGGGCGGCAGAGGGGCCCGCTTGGTGCCCGCTTCCAGCTTGTGCAGCGCGGAGGCGAGAGCGAGCGGGTCGCCGGTGAGGCGGGCGCCGGAGGCGTCGGCCTCGTACTCGCGGGAGCGGCTGACGGCGAGCTGGATGAGGGAGGCGGCGACGGGGCCCAGGATCATCATCAGCAGCATGCCGAACAGACCCGGGCCCTCGTCGTCGTCGGAGCGGCCGACGGGGATCAGCCAGGCGAAGTTGACGAGGAACATGACCACGGAGGCCAGGGCCGCGGCGACGGAGGAGATGAGGATGTCGCGGTTGTAGACGTGGCTCAGCTCGTGGCCGATGACGCCGCGCAGTTCGCGCTCGTCGAGGAGGCGCAGGATGCCCTCGGTGCAGCACACGGCGGCGTTGCGGGGGTTGCGGCCGGTCGCGAAGGCGTTGGGGGCCTCGGTCGGGGAGATGTAGAGCCGCGGCATGGGCTGCCGGGCGGAGGTGGAGAGTTCGCGCACCATGCGGTACAGCGCCGGCGCCTCGAACTCGCTGACCGGGCGGGCGCGCATGGCGCGGAGCGCGATCTTGTCGCTGTTCCAGTACGCGTAGGCGTTGGTCCCGAGGGCCACGACGAGTGCGACGACCAGTCCCGTACGGCCGAAGAAGCTGCCGATGACCAGGATGAGGGCCGACATTCCGCCCAGGAGCGCGGCGGTCTTCAGGCCGTTGTGCCGGCGGTGCACGGTACACCCTCCAAATTGCGCATCAGGAGGACTTTCTCTCCTCGTCCAAGGAGAACCTCCTGTGGAGGTCAACGCCACCGGAGGGGCGTTAGTTCCCTTGTGCGCCTGCCGGCAAGGGGCTCGGAGCAGGGTGGGAGGGTGCTCGGAGCAGGGTGGGAGGGTGCGTGCTCAGAGCAGCGTGGCGGAGGCGAAGCGGAGGACGAGCTGGGGTGCGCCGGACAGCGCGACCCCGACGAGGGCGGTGAGGGCGATGGCGGCGCCGAGCGGGCGCGGCACGACCGCCGGGCGCCCGGCGGCGGCCGGCTCCGTCCCCGGCTTCGCGAAGAGCAGGAACGTCCACCGAAGGTAGTACACGAGCGCGATCACGACGTTGACGGCCATGACCACGGCCAGCCAGCCGAGGCCGGCGTCGACGGCCGAGGAGAAGACCGCGACCTTGGCGAACAGGCCGATGACGCCGGGCGGCAGTCCGGCCAGGCAGAGCAGGAAGAAGGCCATGGCCGGCGCGGCGAGCGGGTGGCGGCCGTACAGGCCCCGGTAGTCGGTGAGCCGGTTCTGGGGCGCTGTGCGGCCGACGAGCGCGGCGACGGCGAAGGCGCCGAGGTTCACGGCCGCGTACATCAGGGCGTAGGCGAGGGTGGTGCCGACCTGGCGGTCGGGGTCGGTGTACGCGGCGGCGGCGATCGGGACGAGCAGGTAGCCCGCCTGCCCGATGGACGACCAGGCCAGCAGGCGGACCGCGCTGCGCGGGCGGTCGGGGCGCTGCACCAGGGCGGCGACGTTGCCGACGGTCATGGTGAGGGCGGCGAGGACGGCGACGGCGGGGCCCCACACATGCGCGTAGGGCCGGAAGGCGACGACCGTGACGAGGATGAGGCCGGCGAACCCGGCGGCTTTGCCGACGACCGACAGATAGCCGGCGACCGGGAGCGGGGCGCCGGTGTAGGTGTCGGGCACCCAGAAGTGGAAGGGCGCGACGGCGAGTTTGAAGGCGAAACCGACGACGGTGAGGGCGGCCCCGGCCGCGGCGAGGGTGTTCAGACGGGGGTCGACGTCCTGCAACCCCCTGGCCATGGCCTCCAGGTGGAGGGTGCCGGTGGCCGCGTAGACGAAGCTGACGCCCAGCAGGGTGACGGCGGTCGCGGCGACCGAGGACAGGAAGAATTTCAGGGCCGCCTCGCTCGACAGCCGGTCGCCGCGGCGCAGCCCGACCAGCGCGAACGACGGAAGCGTGGTGACCTCCAGGGCGATCACGAGCGTCGCCAGGTCGCGGGAGGCGGGCAGCAGCGCGGCGCCGGAGGCCGAGGAGAGCAGCAGGAACCAGAACTCGCCTGCCGGCAGCTCCTCCAGGGTGTGCACCGACAGCAGGGCCGTGACGAGGGCCCCGGCCAGGACGAGCAACTGCACGACGAGCGTGAAGCGGTCGACGGCGTAGGAGCAGTCGGCGGGGCTGCCGACGAGGCAGAAGGTCGTGCGGTCCCCGTCGAGCAGCGGCAGCAGGCTCAGCCCGGCCAGGACGAGGCCGGCGAGGGCGATCCCCACCAGGGGCTTCTTGCGGCCCTCGGGCAGGAAGAGGTCGGCGACCAGCACGGCGATCGCGGTCACCGCCACGATGCCGGGCGGGGCGATCGCGGCCCAGTCGACCGACTGGACGACGGAGGTGGCGAGGGTGCTCATCAGCTGCCTCCGAGCAGGGTGCGCACGGCCGGGTCGGTGAGGCCGAGCAGGGCGGCGGGCCACAGGCCGGCGAGGACGGTCAGGACGACCAGCGGGGTCCAGGCCGCGAACTCGTAGCCCCGCACGTCGGCGAGGGCGGGCGCGGCCGAGGCGGTGTCGCGTTCGCCCATGCAGACGCGGCGCACGACGACGAGCAGGTACGCGGCGGTGAGCAGCGTGCCGAAGGCGGCGACCGCGGTGAAGACCAGGTAGGCGCCGCGGTCCAGGCCCGGCGCGGGCTTGAAGGAGCCGAACATCGCCAGCATCTCGCCCCAGAAACCGGCCAGGCCCGGCAGGCCGAGGGAGGCGACGGCCGCGAAGGCGAGCAGGCCGCCCATGCGGGGAGCCTTGCCGTACAGCGCCGCTCCGCTCCGGCCGGCGAGGTTGTCCAGGTCGGTGGAGCCGTAGCGGTCCTTGAGGGCGCCGACCAGGAAGAAGAGCAGGCCGGTGATGAGGCCGTGGGCGATGTTGGCGAAGAGCGCGCCGTTGACCCCGGTGGCGGTCAGGGTGGCGATGCCCAGCAGCACGAAACCCATGTGGCCGACGGAGCTGTACGCGATCAGGCGCTTGAGGTCGCCGCCGGCGCCGCGGCGGGCCAGTGCCAGGCAGGCCAGCGAGCCGTAGACGATGCCGACGGCGGCGAAGGCGGCCAGGTAGGGCGCGAAGGTGTGCATGCCCTCGGGGGCGGCCGGCAGGAGGATCCGCACGAAGCCGTAGGTGCCCATCTTGAGCAGGACGCCGGCCAGGAGCACCGAGCCGACCGTGGGGGCGGCGGTGTGGGCGTCGGGGAGCCAGCTGTGCAGCGGCCACATCGGGGCCTTGACGGCGAGGCCGATGCCGATGGCGAGGACGGCGATCAGTTGCGTGGAGTGACTGAGCGGCGACCCGTTGTCAGTGGCGAGTGCCACCATGTCGAATGTGCCCGCCTTCAGCCCGATGAGGAGCAGGCCGAGCAGCATGATCACGGAGCCGAGCAGGGTGTAGAGGATGAAGCGGAGGGCGGACTTCTCGCGGTTCTCGCCGCCCCAGCGCGCGATGAGGAAGTACATCGGGATGAGGACGGTCTCGAAGGCGAGGAAGAAGAGCAGCAGGTCGAGCACGGCGAAGGTGGCGAGCGTGCCCGTCTCCAGGAGGAGCAGCAGCGCCACGAACGCCTTCGGCGACGGCCCCGCGGGCATCTTGAAGTAGCTGTAGAGCGCGCAGAGGAAGGTCAGCAGCGCGGTCAGGACGAGGAGGGGGAGGCTGATGCCGTCGATGCCGAGGTGGATGCGGATGCCGAGCGCCGGGATCCAGCTGATGTCGGTGTTCGCCTGCATCGTCGCCGGGTGGCCGTGGTCGAAGCCCGCGGCCAGGACGATGCTCAGGAGAAGGACGAGTCCGGTGACGGTGACGCCGTGGCGCAGCACGGCCTGGTCGGGGTTCTTCCCCCGCAGGCCGGGCGGGGCCGGCAGCAGGGCCGCCGCGGCGCCGAGCAGCGGCAGGACGACGACGGCCGCGAGGACGTACGGGAGGACGGTGTCGTTCACGGCTCACGCTCCGACGGCGACGAGGACGGCGAGGATCACGGAGCCGGCCAGCAGCACGCTGATATAGGTCTGCACGTTGCCCGTCTGGGTGCGGCGTACGAGCGCGCCGAGCAGTCGGGGTACTCCGCCCGTGCCGCGGACGTAGGTCTCGACGACCTCGCGGTCGAGGAAGCGGACGAGGCCGGAGGCGGCGAGCACGGGGCGGACGAAGAGCGCCGTGTACAGGGCGTCGAGGCGGAAGCCGTGCGAGGCGGGCCCGAAGAGCGGGCCGAGCAGCAGGCGTCCGGGGTCGGCCGGGTCCGGGGCGGCGGCGACGTCCCCGTAGATCTGTTCATGGGTCTGCAGCGCCGCGGCCTCGGTGAGCGCCGGCTCCTCCTCCGCGGCCTCGGCGGTGACGACGGCGCCCAGGGGCGCGGCGCGGCGGGCCGCGGCGGCCTGCCAGGCCCCGTATGTGGACACGATGCCGACGACCGCGAGGCCCACGCCGAGGATCGAGGTGACCAGGGTCGGGGCGAGGTCGTCGCCGTCGAGCCAGGCGGGGAGGTCGAGGAGTGAGGGCACGAGGGCGACGGCGCCGAAGGCGATGGTCGGGACGGCCAGCACCCACAGCACGACGGTCATGACGGCCGGTTCCCTGCCGTGGGCCTCGGGGGCGGTGGCGCCGCGGCCGCGGAAGGCGAGGAGGAACAGGCGTGTGGCATAGCCGGCGGTGAGCACGGCGGTGATCAGCGCGGCGACCAGGACGAGCCAGCCGACGGCCGCCGGAACGCCCTCGGCGTGGCCTGAGGCGGCGTGCTCGGCTGCCCGCAGCACCGACTCCTTGGAGAAGAAACCGGAGAAGGGCGGGATGGCGGCCAGCGCGGCCAGGGCGATGCCCATGGTCCACATGGCGTCGGGGACACGCTTGCCGAGGCCGGTCATGCGGGACATCGCGGCCAGCGAGTTGGTGCCTGCGGCGTGGATGACGACGCCGGCGGCGAGGAAGAGGAGCGCCTTGAAGGCGCCGTGCGAGATGAGGTGGAACACGGCCGCTCCGCGGTCGCCGACGGCGAGGGCGGCGGCCATGTAGCCGAGCTGGCCGATGGTCGAGTAGGCGAGCACGCGTTTGATGTCGTCCTGGGCGAACGCGGCCAGGGCGGAGCCGATCATGGTGACGACGGCGAGCACGCCGAGCACCGCGAGCGTCGCGGTGGACGCCTCGAAGACCGGCAGCAGTCGGGCGACGAGGTAGATGCCGGCCGCGACCATCGTGGCGGCGTGGATCAGCGCGGACACCGGGGTGGGGCCGGCCATCGCGTCGGGCAGCCAGGTGTGCAGCGGGAACTGCGCCGACTTGCCGGCGACCCCGGCGAGCAGCAGCAGGCCGACGACGGTCGGGTGCGTGAGCTGGCCGTGGGTGGCGGTCGTGAGGATGCCGTTGATGCGGAAGGTCCCGGCGTCCGCGGCGAGCGCGAAGACGCCGATCAGGAAGGGGACGTCACCGAGCTTGGTGACGAGGAAGGCCTTGAGGGACGCGGCCCGGGCGACCTCGGTCTCCCAGTAGTGGCCGACCAGGAAGTACGAGCAGATGCCCATGATCTCCCAGCCCACCAGCAGCACCATCAGGTCGCCGGTGTAGACGACCAGGAACATGGCGGCGGTGAAGAGGGAGACGAGGGCGGAGTAGGAGGCGTAGCGCAGGTCGTGCCGCAGGTAGGCCGTGGAGTACAGCTGCACGCAGGTGGCGACCAGGCCGACGAGGACGGCGATGAGCACCGCGAAGCCGTCGAGGTGCAGGGCGAGGTCGACAGGCACCGAGCCGGTCGGCGTGAGCCGGGTCGCGGCGTCGGTCGCCGGGCCGCTGCCCTGCCGTACGGCGACGACCACGGCCAGCACGAACGCGGTCGCGGTGGGCAGCACGGCCAGCGGCCGCACGAAACCGGGGGCGGTGCGGCCCAGCAGGAGACCGCCGAGGGATCCGAGGAAGGGCAGGACGGGCACGAGGACGGCGAGGGTCGTCAGGGTCACGCTGCGGCCTCGGCCTTCTCTTCGGGTGCGGAGGGCCCGTCCCCTCCGCCGTGCGGGTCGTGCGGGTCGCGCGAGTCCGGTTCGGCGAGATCGGTGAGGCGGTCGACGTCCGAGCTGCCCCGGTTCCGGTACACCAGGAGGACGATGGCCAGGCCGATACCGATCTCGGCGGCGGCGATGACGATCACGAAGAGGGTCAGCGCCTGCCCGGCGTGGAGGGCGTCGCGGAGCCAGACGTCGAAGGCGACCAGATTGAGGTTGACCGCGTTCAGCATCAGCTCGACCGACATCAGGACGAGGATCGCGTTGCGCCGGGCGAGGACGCCGTACAGGCCGACGGAGAACAGGAGGGCGGCGAGGACGGCGGGATAGGCGAGGTGCATCAGCGCTCTCCCGGCTGCTGACGGGACTGCTTGCGGGACAGGACGATCGCACCGACGAGCGCGGCGAGCAGGAGCACGGACAGCGCCTCGAACGGCAGCACCCAGTGCCGGAAGAGGATCTGGCCGGTGACCTTGGTGGAGCCCTGGGCGGCGCCGTCCACATCGATCCAGGTGGCCCGGAAGGCGTCCACCACGACCCACACCAGCGTGCCCGCGGCGGCGGCCGCCACGGTCAGGGCCGCGATCCGGTTGCCCGAATCGGCGTCCGGCGAACGGCCGATGGGCGCCTTGGTGAGCATCAACCCGAACAGCACGAGCACGACGACGGAACCGACGTAGATCAGCACCTGCACCCAGGCGATGAACTCGGCGGTGAGCAGGAGGTACTCGACGGCGACCCCGCCGAGCGCGACGACCAGCCAGAGGGCGGCGTGCACCAGTTGCCGTGTGGTGACGCTGACGACGGCGGCGGCCAGCGTCGCGACGCCGACGAGGACGAAGGCGATCTCGACGCCGGTCGGGGACAGGAAGCCGGGGTGCGCGGCGGCGTTCACGCGTCACCCCCGGGCTGGTCGCGTTCGGCGCCGGCCGCATCCTGGGCATCGTCCCTGTCCCCGGCCGCGTCCTCAGCCTGGGCGGCGGCGGCCGCGGCAGCGGCCTGGGCGGCGGCCTTCTCGGCGGCCTTGCGGGCGGCACCGATCTCCTTGGGCTCCTCGGCCGCCAGGTCGAGCGGCGGCGGGGCCGGCACCGTCCACATCCACTCGCGCAGCTTGTCGCGCTCGTGGGTGAGGTCGAGGATGTCGGTCTCCGCGTACTCGAACTCCGGCGACCAGAACAGCGCGTCGAAGGGGCACACCTCGATGCAGATGCCGCAGTACATGCAGAGCGAGAAGTCGATCGCGAAGCGGTCCAGCACGTTGCGGCTGCGCTCGCGGCCGCCGGGCGAGGCGGCGGGCACCGTCTCCTTGTGGGAGTCGATGTAGATGCACCAGTCGGGGCACTCTCGGGCGCACAGCATGCAGACCGTGCAGTTCTCCTCGAACAGCGCGATCACGCCGCGGGACCGGGGCGGCAGTTCGGGCTGTACCTCGGGATACTGCGCGGTGTGCGAGCGCCGGGTCATCGTGCGCAGGGTGACGGCGAGCCCCTTGGCCAGGCCGGAACCGGGGATGCCCATCAGGAGATCACCACCTTCACCACGCCGGTGAGCGCGATCTGGGCGAGGGCGAG
This sequence comes from Actinacidiphila sp. bgisy167, assembly GCF_057707665.1. Classification (NCBI taxonomy): domain Bacteria; kingdom Bacillati; phylum Actinomycetota; class Actinomycetes; order Kitasatosporales; family Streptomycetaceae; genus Actinacidiphila; species Actinacidiphila sp. bgisy167. Next base: position 94,871 of record NZ_JBYIQP010000001.1, read on the forward strand.
CGGGATGAGGACGGTCCAGGCGAACCTCTGCAGCTGGTCTTCGCGCAGCCGGGGGTACGTGACTCTGAGCCAGATGACGACGAAAGCCAGGGCCGCGGTCTTGAGCAGGGTCCACAGCCAGCCGAGGCTGCCGGACCACGGGCCGTGCCAGCCGCCGAGGAACAGGACGGTGGTCAGGCCGCACAGCACGACGATGCCGGCGTACTCGGCCAGCAGGAAGAGGGCGAACCGCAGGCCCGTGTACTCGGTGTAGGCGCCGAAGATGATCTCCGAGTCGGCCACCGGCATGTCGAACGGCGGGCGCTGCAGTTCGGCGAGGCCGGCGGTGAAGAACACCACGGCGCCGATGAGCTGCCACGGCGTCCACCACCAGGCGTACGCGTCGACGATGCCGGGCAGCGAGAGCGTGCCGGCCGCCATGGCGACGGACGCGGCGGCGAGCAGCATCGGCAGCTCGTACGACATCAGCTGCGCGGCGGTGCGCAGACCGCCGAGGAGGGAGAACTTGTTGGCGGAGGCCCAGCCGGCCATGAGCGAGCCGAGCACGCCGACGCCCATCACGGCGAGCACGAAGAACAGGCCCGCGTCGATGTCCTGGCCGACCAGCCCGTCGGGGCCGACCGGGATCGCGACGAGGACCAGCAGGTAGGGCAGCAGCGCGACGGCGGGAGCGAGTTGGAAAATCTTCCGGTCCGCGTCTGCCGGGACCACGTCCTCCTTCTGCGCGAACTTCACCCCGTCGGCGACGAGCTGGGCCCAGCCGTGGAAGCCGCCGGCGTACATGGGTCCGAGGCGGCCCTGCATGTGGGCCATGACCTTGTGCTCGGTCTGGCCGACGACCAGGGGCAGGACGAGGAAGGCGACGAGCACGGCGAGCAGCCGGAGGATCACTTCGAGGGCGTCGCTCACGGTGTGCTGCCTCCTTCTGCGTCGTCGTGGTCAGGGGTGCCGTCGTCGTCGGTCGGTGCGGGCCGCACGGGTTCGTCCTGCGCGCCGCCGGCCGCTGCCGCCTCCCCTGCGGGACGCCGGTCGCCGTCGGCGGCGCCGGGCCGACCGCCCGGGGCCGGGGCGGGCGCCGCGGGCTCGGCGACAGGCGCCGCGTCCGGTTGTGCGTCCGTTTTCGCCGCATCCGTTGTCGCGTCCCGCTTTGCGTCCGGCCCTGCGTCCGGCTTCGCGGACTCCACCGCAGGCGTCGTCTCCGCGGCGGCCGTGGCGGCGGGCGTGGTCGCGGGTGGGGCGGTGTCGCGGGGGACGTCCCACGGGGCGTCGGGGCTGCGCCTGCGGGGCGGCGTCACCTGGGCGGCGGGTCCGGTCGGGCCCCCGGCGCCCTCGCCCGCCGAGCGGGTGCGGCGCGGGGTGGCGGGGGCCGCGGCGGCGCCCTGGCTGGCGGAGCCCTCGGTGACACTGCGGCTACGCCGGGCGGGACGCTCCCCGGTGCTCCCGGCGCCCGCCGCACCGGCAGCGCCCGCCGCACCCGCGGCGCGCGGGCCGCGCGCGGGCCGGGCCGGCGCGGGCGGCAACTGCCCCTTGAGCGGGCCCCACTCGTTCGGGTCCGGCACGCCCGGCGGCAGCATCTGGCGGCGCTTGGGTCCGCCGTGCTCGGGCTCCCCCGGTTCCTTCGCGCCCGGCCACGCCTTCGCCACGCGCGCCGCCAGCACGAAGTCCTTGCGCAGCGGGTGCCCTTCGAAGCCGTCGGGCAGCAGCAACGGCACCAGATGCGGGTGCCCGGTGAAGTCCACGCCGAACATCTCGTGCGTCTCGCGCTCGTGCCAGGCGGCGCCCGCGTAGACGCCGACGGCGGTCGGCAGCTCCGGCGCCTCGTGCGGGACGGTCGTACGGATCAGCAGGCGCCGCACGGAACCGACCGCGGGGGCGACGACGTGGGCGCAGACGCGGAAGCCGGCGCCGCCTTCGTCGACAGCGCTGAGCCAGTCGAAGAAGGTGCAGCCCAGGGTGTCCCGGGCCGCCCGCAGGGCGTCCGTCCAGGAGGCGGCGGGGACGTCGACGGTGAGCAGGCCGTACGCCTCCTCCGCCGTGGCCCCCGCCCCGAAGACCTCGGCGACCGCGTCCGGCTCGGTGAGCCGGTCGAAGGGCGCGGTCACTGCGCGGCCTCCCCGGGCGCCGGCGGGGCCTGGACGAGGCCGCTGCGCAACGCCGCGGTGGACGGGCGCGCGCCCCCGTCGCCGTAGCGCTCACCGAGCGACTCGCGGGCGATCTTCTCCTGGAGCTTGAGGATGCCCTGCAGCAGCGCCTCGGGCCGCGGCGGGCAGCCGGGCACATAGACGTCGACGGGGATGATCTGGTCGACGCCCTTGGTCACGGAGTAGGAGTCCCAGTAGGGGCCGCCGCAGTTGGAGCAGGCTCCGAAGGAGATGACGTACTTCGGCTCCGGCATCTGCTCGTACAGGCGCTTCACCGCCGGGGCCATCTTGTCGGTGACGGTCCCCGACACGACCATGAGGTCGGCCTGGCGCGGGCCGGGGGCGAAGGGGATCACGCCGAGCCGGATGAAGTCGTGCCGGGCCATGGACGCGGCGATGAACTCGATGGCGCAGCAGGCGAGCCCGAAGTTGAAGACCCACAGGCTGTAGCGGCGGCCCCAGTTCAGGACCACCTTCATCGGCTCGGGCGCCAGGCGCGCCAGCGTGCCGAGGCGGCGCGGCTCCGGCAGGTACTCGGGGGTGCCCACATCCGTCATATCGGTCACTTGGGACACATCGGTCACGTCCATTCCAGGACGCCCTTCTTCCAGGCGTAGAGCAGACCGACGGCGAGGAAGCCGAGGAAGACGAACATCTCGACCAGCGTCGTGCCGCCGTACCCCTCGGCGGCGAACACCGTCGCCCAGGGGAAGAGGAAGATCGCGTCGACCGCGAAGATGACGTAGAGGAAGGAGTAGACGTAGTAGCGGATCTGGGTGTGCGCCCAGCCCTCGCCGACGGGGTCGACGCCGCACTCGTATGTGAGCATCTTCTCCTGCGTCGGCACGACGGGCCGCAGCAGCCGGCCGGCCCCGAAGGCCACGGCCACGAAGAGCACCCCGAGCACCGCGACCAGCCCGACGACCGAGTAGCCGTGGAAGTAGTCCACGTCTGTCCGCCCCTCGTTTCTCGTCGTAAGCGCGTTGTCCAGCGATCCCGGTGGATCTTTAGACGATCTGTACGAACGGAGTCTAGGCCCTGCCCCCCGAGGCGGAGCCACCCGTCCTGCCCCGTGGTACGGATAACCCCACCTTGCCCCGGCAGGCGCACCCCATGGCGGCGGCCGCCCCCTCCCCGGCAGGCTTGGCGCCATGACCATCGACTCCCAGCGCGGGGAAGCCGCCCCGCTGCCGCCGGCGCGCTTCGCCTTCGACGCCGTGACGTGGAAGGAGATCGCGTACCTCCTGGCCAACCTGCCCGTGGACCTTGTGGGCTTCGTCTACGTCACCGTGGTGCTCTACCTCGGCGTCAGCCTGTCGGTGACGGTGGTCGGCCTGCCGCTGCTGGCGCTGGGGCTGGCCGGGTGCCGGCTGCTGGGCCGCGTCGAGCGGACGCGGGCGCGCGGCCTGCTCCAGGTGGCCGTCGAGGAGCCCCGCTCCCTGCGACCCGGGCGGATGGGCTTCTTCCCGTGGCTGTGGACCTCGCTGAAGGACCCGGTGGGATGGCGGCACGCGTTGTACTTCTTCATCCGGCTGCCGTGGGGGATCGCGACCTTCACCGTCATCCTCACCTCGCTCTTCGTGGCATGGCCGGTGCTGCCCTTCATCGCCCGGGGGCTGGCAGGCGCCGACCGCGCCATGGTCCGGGGCCTGCTGTCCCCCTCCGACGAACTGGAGCGGCGGATCGCCGAGCTGGAGTCCGACCGGGGCACCGTGGTCGACACCGCCGCCGCCGACCTGCGCCGCATCGAGCGCGACCTGCACGACGGCGCCCAGGCCCGACTCGTGGCGCTCGCCATGGACCTGGGCCTGGCCAAGGAGAAGCTCCAGGAGGACCCCGAGGCGGCGGCGCGGATGGTCCACGACGCCCACGGCGAGGTGAAACTCGCCCTCCAGGAGCTGCGCGACCTCGCCCGCGGCATCCACCCCGCCGTCCTCACCGACCGCGGCCTGGACGCCGCGCTGTCCTCGGTGGCCGCCCGGTGCACGGTGCCGGTGCAGGTCCAGGTGGACCTGGCGAGCCGGCCGGCGGCGGCTATCGAGGGCATCGCGTACTTCACCGTCTCCGAACTGCTGCAGAACATCAGCAAGCACAGCGGGGCGCGCCGGGCCGTCGTCGAGCTGTGGCGCTCGGACGGCCGGCTGATGATCCAGGTCCGTGACGACGGTCGCGGTGGGGCGACGGCCGAACGCGGCAGCGGTCTGGGCGGACTGGCCGAGCGGCTGGACTCGGTGGACGGCCTGCTGGTGGTCGACTCCCCGGCCGGCGGGCCGACGACGGTGACGGCCGAACTGCCCTGGCGGGACCGCGCCTGAGCCGTGCGCGCGAAGGCCGTGCGCCCTCCCCCGGAGGGCGGCGGCCTTCCGCCGTGCGCCCGGCCTCGCTCGCGCTTCCCCTTGGCGGGATGCCGGCCGTCCGCGGGATGCCGGCCGTCCGCGGGCCGCGCCGGGCCGGGCCGGCAGGTGGGGTTTTCCCCAGGTCCCAGACGCCGATCCGCACCATGGGCGCGAGGGCTCCGCAGGAGGAGGCTGAGGGCATCACAGACGGCAGAGGGATGACGAAGAGGACGGACGTGACCATGGCACACGGTTTCCCGGAGCGGCGCGAGCACCGGTTGCCCACGGCGCTGCGCGCGCCGATCGAGGCCCGCACCTGGCGCGAGTCGCTCTACCTGCTGCTGAACCTGCCGATGGGCGTCATCGGCTTTGTCTTCACCGTGACGATGCTGTCGCTCGGCGCGGGCCTGCTGGTCACCTTCCTCGGGTTGCCCGTCCTGGCCGCGATGCTGGCCGGGTGCCGCGGGCTCGGCGTGGTGGAGCGCGAGCGGGCCCGCCGGTGCCTGGGCATCGACGTGGCCTCGCCCGAGCCGCTGCGCCGCAGGCCCGGCCAGGGCCTGATGTCGTGGCTGGGCGGACAGCTGACCAGCGGCGCCTCCTGGCGGCACGTCCTGTACTTCTTCGTGCACTTCCCGTGGGGGGTGTTCACCTTCTCCGTGACCGTGACGTTCGTCAGCTACGGCTGGGGGCTCCTGACGTACCCGCTGTGGCAGTGGGTCTTCCCGGCCTTCACCGACCAGCCCGGACTCCAGCTGTACGGGAACGCCGACGGCGACGGCTGGTGGCTGGACTCGCCGTTCGAGATGGCCATGGCCTCCGCGCTGGGCCTGCTGCTGGGCCTGGCCGCACCGTGGGTGATCCGGGGCATGGCGTACGTGGACCGCGGCCTGGTCGCCGGGCTGCTGGGGCCGTCCCGGCTGGCGAGCCGGGTCTGGGAGCTGGAGTCCGACCGGGGCACCGTGGTCGACACCGCCGCCGCCGACCTGCGCCGCATCGAGCGCGACCTGCACGACGGCGCCCAGGCCCGGCTCGTCGCGCTCGCCATGGACCTGGGCCTGGCCAAGGAGAAGCTCCAGGAGGACCCCGAGACGGCGGCCACCATGGTCGAGGAGGCGCACGGCGAGGTGAAGCTCGCCCTCCAGGAGCTGCGCGACCTCGCCCGCGGCATCCACCCCGCCGTCCTCACCGACCGCGGCCTGGACGCCGCGCTCTCCTCCCTCGCGGCGCGCTGCGCCGTGCCGGTGCGGGTGAGCGTGGACCTGCCGGGCCGACCCGTGCCGGCGATCGAGGGCATCGCCTACTTCACCGTCTCCGAGCTGCTGCAGAACATCAGCAAGCACAGCGGGGCCTCGCGCGCCACGGTGGACCTGTGGCGCTCCGGGGACCGGCTGATGATCCACGTCGTCGACAACGGGCGCGGCGGCGCCTCCCCGGCTCAGGGCTCGGGCCTGGCCGGTCTCGTCGAGCGGCTGGAAGCGGTGGACGGCGTCCTCGCGGTGGACTCCCCCGCGGGCGGCCCGACCGCCGTCGCGGCCGAGCTGCCCTGGCGGAGCTGACCCCGGGCGGAGGGGCCTGAGGACCGCGACGCCCGGAGGAACCCGCCAGCCGCGGGCCTGCGGAGCCCAACCCGCCGGACGCGCCGGACCTGGGAAAATCCGGAGAGCCGGAAGTGGCAGAAGAAGATCGAGAACCGAGAGGACGCTGACCGCGCCCCCCTCCGCCCCTCCCCGCACCAAGCCCCGGCGGCGCGGCCGTGTGCCGGCCGCCGGAAGCTGGAATGCTGGGGAGGGACACGACGGCGTCGAGACGGACGGGGGAGCCGGTAGCGGTGGAGGACAAGGTGCGGGTGGTCATCGCCGAGGACTCGGTGCTGCTGAGGGAGGGACTGACCCGCCTGCTGACCGACCGCGGGCACGAGGTCGTCGCCGGGGTCGGCGACGCCGAGGCCCTGCTGAAGGTGATCGGCGAGCTCGCCGACCAGGAAGCGGTGCCCGACGTGGTCGTGGCCGACGTGCGGATGCCGCCGACCCACACCGACGAGGGCGTGCGCGCCGCGGTGCGGCTGCGCCGCGACCACCCGCGGCTGGGGGTGCTGGTGCTGTCGCAGTACGTGGAGGAGCGGTACGCCACCGAACTGCTGGCCGGCAGCTCCAGCGGGGTCGGGTATCTGCTCAAGGACCGGGTAGCCGATGTCCGTGAGTTCGTCGACGCGGTCGTACGGGTGGCCGGCGGCGGCACCGCCCTGGACCCGGAGGTGGTGGCACAGCTGCTGGGGCGCAGCCGCAAGCAGGACGTACTGGCCGGCCTGACCCCGCGGGAGCGGGAGGTGCTGGGACTCATGGCCGAGGGGCGGACGAACTCCGCGATCGCCAAGCAGCTGGTGGTGAGCGACGGGGCGGTGGAGAAGCACGTCAGCAACATCTTCCTCAAGCTGGGCCTGGCCCCCAGCGAGGGCGACCACCGGCGCGTCCTCGCCGTGCTCACGTACCTCAACTCATGAGCGTCTGACGTACCGTCATACAGCCGCCGGCGTCCAGGACACAGGAGGCGGACGGCAGGAGGCGGACGGTTCGGGCTCCGGGGGCGGTGGCCGTGACCCATCAGGGCACAAAAGAACCCAGCACGCCGCTCACGGTGGGGGAAGACCCGGGAAGGCCACCCTTACCCACGTACGATGGCGCGTGGGACACAAGGCCACGGCCCCGGTCGTGAGCCGCCGCCTCGAAGGAGGTCCGATTCAGTGACCAGCCAGGTCAGCAGCCCGACAACCCCCGATCATCCTGTTCTGGGAGAGCAGCGGAAACCGGCCAAGGAGACCAGGAAGCTCGATCGGGTGGTGATCCGTTTCGCCGGGGACTCCGGCGACGGAATGCAGCTCACGGGAGACCGGTTCACCTCGGAAACGGCGTCGTTCGGCAACGATCTGTCCACCCTGCCGAACTTCCCGGCCGAGATCCGGGCCCCGGCAGGTACCCTGCCGGGCGTCTCCAGCTTCCAGTTGCACTTCGCCGACCACGACATCCTCACCCCGGGTGACGCCCCGAACGTCCTGGTCGCGATGAACCCGGCGGCGCTGAAGGCGAACATCGGCGACATGCCGCGCGGCGCGGAGGTCATCGTCAACACCGACGAGTTCACCTCCCGCGCGATGGCCAAGGTCGGCTATGCGGCCTCGCCGCTGGAGGACGGCTCGCTGTCCGCCTACGCGGTGCATCCGGTGCCGCTGACCACCCTGACGGTCGAGGCGCTCAAGGACTTCCCGCTGACCCGCAAGGAGGCAGAGCGCAGCAAGAACATGTTCGCGCTCGGGCTGCTGTCGTGGATGTACCACCGCCCCACCGAGGGCACCGAGGACTTCCTCCGCAAGAAGTTCGCGAAGAAGCCCGAGCTCGCCGAGGCGAACGTCGCGGCCTTCCGCGCGGGCTGGAACTTCGGCGAGACGACCGAGGACTTCGCGGTCAGTTACGAGGTGGCGCCGGCCGAGGCGGCCTTCCCGGCCGGCACCTACCGCAACATCTCGGGGAACCTGGCGCTGTCCTACGGCCTGGTTACCGCGAGCCGGCAGGCGGATCTGCCGCTCTTCCTGGGCTCGTACCCGATCACCCCGGCCTCGGACATCCTGCACGAGCTGAGCCGGCACAAGAACTTCGGTGTGCGCACCTTCCAGGCCGAGGACGAGATCGCCGGCATCGGCGCAGCACTCGGCGCGGCCTTCGGCGGCTCGCTGGCCGTGACCACCACCTCCGGTCCGGGTGTCGCGCTGAAGTCGGAGACCATCGGCCTCGCCGTGTCCCTGGAGCTGCCGCTGCTGGTCGTCGACATCCAGCGCGGCGGGCCCTCGACGGGTCTGCCGACCAAGACCGAGCAGGCCGACCTGCTGCAGGCGATGTACGGACGCAACGGCGAGGCGCCGGTGCCGATCGTGGCGCCGCGCACCCCCGGCGACTGCTTCGACGCGGCGCTGGAGGCGGCCCGCATCGCGCTGACCTACCGCACCCCGGTCCTGCTGCTCTCCGACGGCTACCTGGCGAACGGCTCCGAGCCGTGGCGGATCCCGGAGCTGGAGGAGCTGCCCGACCTGCGGGTGCAGTTCGCCACGACGCCCAACCATGTGGCGGAGGACGGCACCGAGGAGTTCTGGCCCTATCTGCGTGACCCGCAGACCCTGGCGCGTCCCTGGGCGGTGCCGGGCACCCCCGGGCTGGAGCACCGGATCGGCGGCATCGAGAAGCAGGACGGCACCGGGCACATCTCGTACGACCCGGCCAACCACGACCTGATGGTGCGCACCCGGCAGGCCAAGATCGACGGCATCGAGGTGCCCGACGTCGTCGTCGACGACCCCGACGGCCGGGCACGGACGCTGGTCATCGGCTGGGGCTCGACGTACGGGCCCATCACGGCGGCCGTACGGCGCATCAGGAGCGCGGGGGGCGCGGTCGCCCAGGCCCATCTGCGCCATCTGAACCCCTTCCCCGGGAATCTCGGGGAGGTCCTGGGGCGTTACCAGAGGGTAGTGGTCCCGGAGATGAACCTCGGCCAGCTCGCTCACCTGCTGCGGGCGAAGTACCTGGTCGACGCACGCTCGCACACCCAGGTCACCGGCCTGCCCTTCAAGGCCGAGCAACTCGCTGCCGCCATCCAGGAGGAGAGCGCAGATGTCTGAGGCTCCTGCCGTCGAACACCGCACACCCGGGCTGCCGGCGCTGTCCCTGGTCCCCAAGGCCGAAGCCGGACAGTCCATGAAGGACTTCAAGTCAGACCAGGAAGTGCGCTGGTGCCCCGGCTGCGGCGACTACGCGATCCTCGCCGCGGTGCAGGGCTTCATGCCCGAACTCGGCCTGGCCCGCGAGAACATCGTCTTCGTCTCGGGGATCGGCTGCTCCTCCCGCTTCCCGTACTACATGAACACCTACGGGATGCACTCCATCCACGGCCGGGCCCCGGCCATCGCGACCGGGCTCGCCGCCTCGCGGCGCGACCTGTCGGTGTGGGTCGTCACGGGCGACGGTGACGCCCTGTCCATCGGCGGCAACCACCTGATCCACGCGCTGCGGCGCAACGTGAACCTCAAGATCCTGCTCTTCAACAACCGGATCTACGGTCTGACGAAGGGGCAGTACAGCCCGACCTCCGAGCTGGGCAAGATCACCAAGTCGACGCCGATGGGCTCGCTGGACGCCCCCTTCAACCCGGTGTCGCTGGCGCTGGGCGCGGAGGCCTCCTTCGTGGCGCGCACCGTCGACTCCGACCGCAAGCACCTCACCAGCGTGCTGCGGGCCGCAGCCGCGCATCCGGGCACGGCCTTCGTGGAGATCTACCAGAACTGCAACATCTTCAACGACGGCGCCTTCGAGGTGCTGAAGGACCGTGCCTCCGCCGAGAACGCGGTGATCCGGCTGGAGCACGGGCAGCCGATCCGCTTCGGCGCGGACGCCTCCAAGGGCGTCGTACGCGACCGGGCCACCGGCGACCTGAGGGTCGTCGACGTCGACGCGTCCAACGAGGACGAGGTCCTGGTGCACGACGCGCACGCCGCGACGCCCACGACGGCCTTCGCCCTGTCCAGACTCGCCGACCCCGACACACTGCACCACACGCCCATCGGGGTGTTCCGCAGCGTCGAGCGGCCGGTCTACGACGACCTGATGTCCGCACAACTGGAGCAGGCCGTCGAGCAGCACGGCAAGGGCGACCTCGCCGCCATGCTGGCGGGCAACGACACATGGACGGTCGTGGGCTGAGCCGTCGGCGCTGACCCCACGCCCCTCGGGCCCGGGCCTGACGATCAGGCCCGGGCCCCGTCGTACGCCAGGCGGGCCGCCATCACCTGCGCCGTGCGCTCCTCGGTCCAGCGGGCCAGTGCCCAGACCTGGTCGGCGGCCTCCTTGCCGAGCGGGGTCAGGGAGTACTCCACACGCGGCGGGATGACCGGATGCGCCTCGCGGTGCACGAACCCGTCGCGTTCCAGGGTCTGCAGGGTCTGGGCGAGCATCTTCTCGCTGACCCCGCCGATCGTGCGCCGCAGCTCGCTGAAGCGCAGGGTGCCGTCGATCAGGGCGGCCAGCACCAGCACGCCCCAGCGGCTGGTGACGTGCTCGAGGATCACCCGCGAGGGGCAGTCGCGCGCGTTCACGTCGGGGGGCGCCTGGATCAGGCCGACCGGCTCTTCCCTTACATCCATACCAGTAGCTTACTTGCAAGTGGGTACTTTCCGGAAGTTAGTACTGGTCCTAGAGTTAGTCCAGCCACCACCGAACGGGGACAACAGGAACGGGAGAACCCCTCATGAGCTTCGTCGTCACCGGAGCAACCGGACAGCTGGGCCGCCTCGTCGTGGACCGGCTGCTGGCCGACGCTCCGGCCGAGCAGGTCGTGGCCGTCGTGCGCGACGCGGACAAGGCCGCGGACCTCGCCGCCCGGGGCGTGGAGCTGCGGGTGGCCGACTACAACGCCCCCGAGACGCTCAAGGATGCCTTCCGCGAGGGCGACGTCGTCCTGCTGATCTCCGGCAGCGAGGTCGGCCGGCGCGTCGCGCAGCACAGCGCCGTGATCGAGGCCGCCAAGGAGGCGGGGGTCGCACGGCTCGCGTACACCAGCGTCCTCGGCGGGCCGGCCGCCGACTTCCGGCTCGCCGCCGAGCACCAGGCCACCGAGCAGGTCCTGCTGGACTCCGGGTTGACCTACACGCTGCTGCGCAACGGCTGGTACACCGAGAACTACACCGCGCAGATCCCCGTCCAGCTGGAGCACGGCGTCGCGGGCAGCGCGGGCAGCGGCCGCATCGGCTCCGCCACCCGCAGGGACTACGCGGACGCCGCCGCGGCGGTGCTGACCGGCGAGGGCCACGAGAACGCCGTCTACGAGCTCAGCGGGGACCATGCCTGGACGATGGCCGAGTACGCCGCCGAACTGGCCCGCCAGTCCGGTCGGCCGGTGGCCTACGCCGATCTGTCCGCCGACGCTTTCCTGGAAGTCCTGACCGGCGCCGGCCTGCCGGAGCCGGTGGCCGCGATCTACGTCGACGTGGACGTGGCCGGCGTGTCCCGCGGCCTCCTCGAGGGCGGCAGCGGCGACCTGGCCCGGCTGATCGGCCGTCCCACCACCCCGCTCGCGGACTCGATCGCGGCAGCGCTCAAGGGCTGAGCCAGGCCGCTCCGGACGGCCTCGGAGACCTCACCTCAGGCGGCCTCAGGCGACCTCGGACATCCCCGGACGCCCCCGGCGGGGCCCCGCGGGCGGACGCCCTCCGCCCGCGGGGCCCGTTCCCACCTGCGTCCCGCGCGTCCCGTCCGGCCCGCGTCCGGACCGTCTTCGGACCGTCTCGCGGCGCCGTCCAGGTGCGCTGCGTGCCCACGGCAAAGGTGTCATGACCGTCATGCGATACGCAGATGACGGCAGCAGGCCCGGCGCGCTACCTTCGAGCGGTCGCCAGCGCCCCGGGAGGAACGAGTGAGCGAGCAGCGTGCCGGCCTGCTGTACGGATTCGCCGCCTACGGGCTCTGGGGGCTCTTCCCCCTCTACTGGCCGCTGCTCGAACCGTCCGGCGCGGGCGAGATCCTCGCCCACCGCATGGTCTGGTCGCTGGCCGTCGTCTCTCTCGTGCTGCTGGCGATGCGCCGCTGGGCGTGGGTCCCCCGACTGCTCCGGCAGCCCCGGCGGCTCGCGATGCTGGCCGTGGCCGCGGCCGTCATATCCGTGAACTGGGGCCTGTACATCTGGGGCGTCAACAGCGGCCACGTCGTCGAGACCTCGCTGGGCTACTTCATCAACCCGCTCGTCACGATCGCCCTCGGCGTCCTCGTCCTGCACGAGCGGCTGCGGCCCGCCCAGTGGGCGGCCGTGGGCGTCGGCGCCGCCGCCGTCCTGGTGCTGACTCTGGGATACGGGCGGCTGCCCTGGATCGCGCTGACCCTGGCCTGCTCCTTCGCCACGTACGGCTTCATCAAGAAGAAGGTCGGCATGGGCGGCCTGGAGTCGCTGGCGGCGGAGCCGGCGATCCAGTTCCTGCCGGCGCTCGGCTACCTGCTCTTCCTCGGCGCCCGCGGGCAGACCACCTTCACCTCGCACGGAGCCGGTCACGCCGCCCTGCTCGCCGCCTGCGGCGTCGTCACCGCGGTGCCGCTGATCTGCTTCGGCGCGGCGGCCATCCGCATCCCGCTGAGCCTGCTGGGGTTGCTGCAGTACCTCGCGCCGGTGTTCCAGTTCGGCCTCGGACTGCTCTGGTTCCACGAGGAGATGCCGGCCGAGCGCTGGGCCGGCTTCGCCCTCGTCTGGCTCGCCCTGGCACTCCTGACCTGGGACGCGCTGCGCACCGCCCGGCGCGGGCGGGTCGCAGTACGCGACGCCGCCGTGGTTCCCGACGGTGCGGCGCCGCGCGGGGCCGTCACCGGCTGAGCCGTGGCGTAGGCGCACCGGCGCCGGCCTACGGGCCGCTCGGCGCCTCGTGCGCCTACACGCCCGTGCGCCTACGCCTCGTGCGCCTCCCTGCGGGAGCGATGGGCGCGGACCTTGTGGCGGTTGCCGCAGTGCTCCATCGCGCACCAGCGGCGCCGGCCGGGGCGCGAGGTGTCCACGAAGACCAGCCGGCAGTCGTGGGCGGAGCACTCACGGACGCGGCCGCCGTACGGGCCGGAGAAGAGCTCCACCGCGTCCCGGGCGACAGCCGCCAGGACCTGGGTGCCGGTGACCGGGGTGCGCCAGGAGCGGCCCCCGTCGACGGTCAGACGCAGCGCGGGAGGGCGCCAGGCGGCCGCCTCGTTGAGGACGACGAGGTCCGGCGCGGGGAACGGTTCCCCGTGGACGCGGGCGACGGCGATGCGCCAGAGCGCGTCGCGCAGATAGCGGGCCGTGGCCACGTCCTCAGGGGAGACCGCGAGACCGTCGCGGTCGGGGCGCAGTCGGCACGCCGCCGCCCAGCGGGCCAGGTCGGCGGGCTCGCGGAGGGCCTCGCGGCGGGCGTTGCCGCCCGGGCCGCCGGTGGGCAGCAGCTCCAGGCCGAGCGCGCCGGGATCGAAGCGGTAGGTGACTCCTTCGGATGAATGGACGACCAGACCGATTGCGGGTTCCGCCATGTAACCAATATAACCAGTTACAGACCGGGCCGGACGCCGGAGGCGACGCGAACGGCGGAACGCGGAACGCCCATCGCGAGCAGGAAACGCAAACGCGCTCGCCAAGGCGCACTCAGGGGACGCGAACGAGGGGGCACGACATGGCAGTTCACTGGAAACTCGTGATCGACGCGGAGGATCCGCACCGGCAAGCCGCCTTCTGGGCGGAAGCCCTGGAGTACACGCTCGAGGACCACAGCGTGCTGATCGAGAAGCTGCTGGGGTTCGGCGCCGTCACGGAGGATCTCCTGACCGAGGCCGCCGGCCGGAGGGCCTGGCGGGACCTGGCCGGCGTGCGCCACCCCGATGACCCGTATGACGAGGAGAAGGGCTCGGGCCTCGGGCGGCGCATCCTGTTCCAGCGAGTGCCCGAGGCCAAGACGGCGAAGAACCGGCTGCACATCGACCTCCACCCGGGCACCGGACGGCTGGAGGCGGAAGTGGCCCGGCTGGAGGGGCTGGGCGCGAAGGTGCTGCGGCGGATAGCGGAGCCCTCCGGCACATGGGTCACCATGGCCGACCCGGAGGGAAACGAGTTCGACGTCGCATGATCCTCGGCTCCGGCACTCGCCTTGACGGCGAAAGGCGACCGATGAAAACATCTCCATGCATGCGCAAATAATGCATACGCAAGGAGATGACGGGGTGTCGGACTCTGAGCGGTCGTTCCTGTTCCTCGTGGGAAGCAACCGCGCCGATGGCAACACCGAGACGCTGGCGCGGCGCGCGGCCGAGCAGCTTCCGCCCGCGGTGGACCGGCGCTGGTTGCGGCTCAGGGACCTGCCGCTGCCGCTCTTCGAGGACCTCCGGCTCGAGGAGGAGGGACACCGTCCCGCGCCGTCGGGGCATGCCGCGACGCTTCTGAAGGCCACCTTGGCGGTCACCGACATCGTCGTGGTCTCCCCGCTGCACTGGTACAGCGTCTCGACCGCCGTCAAGGTCTACCTGGACCACTGGTCGGGCTGGATGCGAGTGCCGGGACTGGACTTCCTGGAGCGGATGCGCGGCAAGACCCTGTGGGCGGTGACCGTGCACAGCAGCCAGGACCCGGCCACGGCGGCCCCGCTGGTGGGCACGCTGCGCCACACGGCCGACTACGCGGGGATGCGCTGGGGCGGGGCTCTGCTGGGCCACGGCGGCGAGCCGGGCGACATCCTCCGCGACACGGCCGCGCTGAGCCGGGCGAAGACCTTCTTCAGCTGACCGGCGAGGTCAGCACGTCACGTCACGGGTGGTGAAGCGGGCCCAGGCCGCGGAGCCGAACACGGCGACGTAGAGCGCCTGGAGCTGGAGGTTGCCCCGTATCCCGTCCCAGTAGACGGGCTCGCGGACGAGGTCGGCGAAGCTCAGCCAGTGGTGCAGGAAGAGGTACGGCTGCACGGCGCCCAGTTGGGGGATGGTGTCGACGATCTGCACGGTGATCAGCAGGCCCACGGTGGTGGCCATGGCGGCGATACCGCTGTCGGTGAGCGTGGAGACGAAAAGGCCCAGCGCGGCGATGCCGGTGAGCGAGCCGGCCACGACCAGGGCGACCAGCAGGGCGCGCAGCAGCCCCTCGAAGAAGGGGACCGTCGTGCCCGACAGCAGGGTGACGTCACCGAGCGGGAAGAGCAGGGCGCCGGTCACCAGTGCCGACAAGGCGACCACGAGAGTGGCGATCAAGCAGAAGGCCAGGACGGAGGCGTACTTGGAGACCAGCAGACGGGTGCGCCCGGCCGGGGCCACCAGCAGATAGCGCAGGGTGCCCGCAGCCGCCTCGCCGGCCACGGCGTCCCCGGCCACGACACCGACCGCCATGGGGAGGAAGAAGGGCAGCGTCGCGGCGAGCGAGGCGAACACCAGGAAGAGACCGTTGTTGGTGATCAGCGCGACGAAGGCGGGGCCGCCGCCCGCCGGACCGCCGTCACCGGTCTCGATCCGCACGGCGACGCCGATGAGCACCGGTACCGCGGCCAGGACAGCGAGCAGGGCCAGGGTGCGCCAGCGGCGCAGCACGGTCAACAGCTCGCTGCGGAACAGCCCGAGCGAGCGGATCGGCCGCACCGACCCGGTCAGGGTGTCAGCCCGCGACATCAAAGCCCTCTCCGGTCAGCGCGACGAACGCGTCCTCCAGTGACGTCCGTTCGATGCCGAAGCCACGGACGCGGACGCCGGCGCCGACCAGCGCGGCGTTCAGCTCGGCGAGTTCAGGCAGGGCCGCCGGGTCCTGCGGCAGTTCTCCGGTGACCCGGTCGCCGTCGGCGGCGAGGCCCGTGACGCCCCGCTCCTTCAGGACGCGTACCGCCTCGGCCGGGTCGGGCGTGGTGACCACCAGGCGCCGGGCCGAGGACAGCGCCTCGACCGTGCCTTGGGTGATCAGCCTGCCGCGGGACATCACTGCGGCATGGGTGCAGACCTGTTCGACCTCGTCGAGGAGGTGGGAGGAGAGGAAGACCGTGGCGCCGTCCGCCGCCAGTTCCCGGACGAGCGAGCGGATCTCCCGCATGCCCTGGGGGTCCAGGCCGTTGGTGGGCTCGTCCAGCACGAGCAGCTCCCGGGGCCGCAGCAGGGCGGCCGCCAGGCCGAGCCGCTGCTTCATGCCGAGCGAGTACGCCCGTGCCTTCTTTCCCGCGGCGGCGGCCAGACCCACCCGCTCCAGGGCCGTGTCGACCCGTGCGGCACGGGTGCGGGGGCCCGCGGTGGGATCGGCCGCGTCGAGGCGCAGCAGGTTGGCGCGCCCCGAGAGGTAGCCGTAGAGGGCGGGCCCCTCGATCAGCGCGCCCACCCGCGGCAGGACGCTGCGTACCGCGCGCGGCATGGGCTCGCCGAGCACCTGAGCCGTGCCCGAGGTCGGGGCGATGAGCCCCATGAGCATGCGGATCGTCGTCGTCTTCCCGGAGCCGTTGGGTCCCAGGAACCCGAAGACGCTGCCGCGGGGGACGGCCAGGTCCAGCCCGTCGACGGCGAGCTGCCCGCCGCGGTACCTCTTGGCGAGTCCGCTCGTGAGGATCGCGTACTCACCGGTCCGGGCGGACGGCTCGCCCATCGGCGCTCCTTCGTTCGGTGACGGTGCCCTGCTCGACGCGCTACTTCGCGGCCGTGTCCGCGGCCTTGATCAGGGCCTCCTGGGTCACGGTGCCCACATAGACCGTGCCGCTGTCGGTGATCAGGGCGTTGACAAGCCGGGTGCTGATCACCGTGCCGGTGCCGAAGTCGCCCTCGACCGCCTTGCCGAAGGTGTCGAGCATCCCCGTTCCCCCGAAGGCGGGGCCCTTGTCCCCACCCCCGGACGTGTCGCCGTTGAGCGCCTCTCGCGGCAGCTTCAGCTCGGCGACCGAGTCCCAGCCCTTGCCGAGGACGTCCAGATCGCGCAGACCCTCCAGGGCACCGTGCTCCCCGGGCCCCTCCCGCCCGCCGCGGGACTCCCCGGCCTTCCTCTCCGCCTTCTCGCCGGCCTTCTCCGTCGTCACCTTCGCGCCCTTGGGCGGGGTGAAGTCGAAGGTCGAGGCGGCGGGCCGGGAGAAGTCGACCCTGGTGAAGGCGATGTCCACGATGGCCTTGCCGCCGTCCCTCGGGGCGAGGGTGAACCGCAGCGGCACACCGGTGCCGGCGTCGACACCGATCCGGATCGCGCCGACGGTGGAGTCGGTGGCCTTGGGCCTGACCACCAGCTGGTAGGCGTCCCGGCCGGCGATGCGCGCGGTCCCGTCCACCGCCACCGTGGACGTGCCTCGCGCCGCCTCGAGGATCTTCCTCGCGGCTTCCTGCGGGGTGGCCGGCCAGCCCTCGGGCAGCTCGCGCCCGTCCCCGGCCCTGTCCTTGCCCGGCGCCTCCTTCGGAAGGCCGGTCAGGTGGTAGGCCTGGTTGCTGCCGCTGTCGTAGGCCCAGACCTCGTCGCCGTCGTGGATGAGGCTGTACTCCGCGGCGTCCCGGACGATCGACACCTTCTGCCGCTCCGGGCCGTCGGCCGCCACCCGCAGGGTATGGGAGCCGGCCAGCAGCTGGGGCAGCTGCTCCTCGGGGTCGGCGGAGGACTCCCCGCGCTCGCCCGCGCCGCCACCCCCGCCGAAGGGTCCGGCGCCGCCCATGGCGCCGGTCAGCACGGCCGGCAGACCGAGGTCCGTGCTGACGCGGACCGATCCGGAGATCGTCTGTGTGTCCGAGGCCACGACCTCGGCGATCAGCTCTTCGGGCGTGATCCCGGGCAGATCGGGGCTGCCCGCGTTCGCGAGCGCCGGTACGAGCCCGATGGTCGCCGCGGCGACTCCCACCGCCGCCACCGGGACCGCGTACCGTATCGCCTTGGCCCGGTGCCGGGGCTCCCGGCTGTCGTCCATGGGCTGGATGGATGCCATTGCGTCCCTGCCTCCGTGGTCAACGGCGGGTTCCGTCGGCTCGCACTCGCCCGCCTCGGGCCATTGTCACCCGGTCCGCCGTGTGGTGGTGCCTCTTATCCCATCAGTCCGGGGCGGTGGACGCATCGCCCGCCGGGATCAATCCGGCCTACTCCTCGAGGATGACGGTCCCTGACAACGACTCAGGGCAGAAGGCGCACCCTGCGGCCCATGGCCGGTAGACCTCCGCGAGGGCCGCGAGGGGCCGTGTGGACGGCGGGGAGGCCGCCCCCGGGAACCTCAGCCCGCGCGGTGCACCACGGCGTCGCAGAGGCCCTCCAGGGCCTGCCTGGCGGCGCAGTCGGGCAGCGGCGCGAGCAGCGCCCGCGCCTCGTCCGCGTAGCGCACGGTGTCGCGCCGGGCCTGCTCCAGAGCGGGGTGGACGCGCAGCAGTCCCAGCGCCTCGGCGTGCCGCAGGTCGTCCGTCAGATCGCCGTCCAACAGCTCGCACAGCCGCAGGTCGTCCGCCGACGCGAAGCCGCCCGCCCTGGCCACGGCCGAACGCAGGTGCAGGACCGGCAGGGTCGCCACGCCCTCGCGCAGGTCCGTGCCCGGGGTCTTGCCGGACTCGTGCGAGTCACTGGCGATGTCGAGCACGTCGTCGGCGAGCTGGAACGCCGTGCCGATCCGCTCCCCGTACTGGGTGAGGACGTCGACGACGCTCTCGTCGGCGCCGGACATCATCGCGCCGAAGCGGCAGGCCACGGCGATCAGCGAGCTCGTCTTTCCGGCGATGACTTCCAGGTAGTGCTCGATCGGGTCGCGACCGTCGCGCGGGCCGACCGTCTCGAGGATCTGCCCGGTCACCAGCCGCTCGAAGGCCTCGGCCTGGATGCGTACGGCCTCCGGCCCGAGGTCGGCCAGTATGTGCGAGGCCTTGGAGAACAGGAAGTCGCCGGTCAGCACGGCCACCGAGTTGTCCCAGCGGGCGTTGGCGCTCGGCACGCCGCGGCGCACGTCGGCCTCGTCCATGACGTCGTCGTGGTACAGCGTCGCCAGGTGCGTCAGTTCCACCACCACGGCCGACGGCACGATGCCGGGCGCGTGCGGGTCGCCGAACTGGGCGGCCAGCAGCACCAGCAGCGGACGGAACCGCTTCCCGCCCGCGTGCACGAGGTGTCGGGCCGCCTCGGTGATGAACCGTACGTCGCTCTTGGTGGCCTCCAAGAGGCCTTCCTCGACAGCGGACAGCCCGGCCCGCACACCGGACTCGAGATCCTCGTCCATGACGCTCAGCCCGAAGGGCCCGACGACGGTCGTCACCTGGGATTCTCCTGTCGCTGAGATCGCTTCTGCGGCTTGCGGCGTGGCGCTGTACTACACCGGCAGAGTAACCGGTCGCCTCTCGATCACTGAGAGGGCATGGCTCCCTAGGCCCACTACAACCGGTTTTGCCCGTGTATGCTCCTGGCCTTTCCCGGCCCGGCGCTCGGCCGCGGCGCCCGCCACCGCCGCCGAACTCCCTTGGCGGGGCACCCCGCAGAGGCCTCGCCGGGCGCTACCGCTGTGTTCCGGGTTCCCCGAGCGCCACCCGCCATGCCGCCCCAGGCGTACGGTCCGCGGAGCGCACGCCTGGGGCGGCACGGCCCCGCCGCGGTGCCGGGCTTTCGCGTGAACCGCCGCGCGGCCCTTGCCGACCCGACCGGACCGGACCTAACCGCCTCCGAGACCCCCTGACCGCCGCGCACACGGCACGGCGCCAGGACAGGCGCCGCCGGGGCAGGCCGTGGGCGGCCCCATGAGCGGCGCCTGCGGGGCCACGTGTGTGAGGTGTCGCGGTGCAGGAAGTGCCGCTGGGATCGATCTTGCTGAGCCTGAGCTGCTTCGCGGGGGACTTCAGGCTGCCGGGGCACGGTTCCGGCGCGCAGTTCGCGCAGGTTCGGGATGTGGGTGCAGGAGGCGCCGGGGAGACGCACAGTGGTTTGGCGGCCGGGGCCGCGCCGAGCGCGTCCGACTCGCCCAGCAGCGAGGGAAGGGGGCGCACAGCGTTGCAGCGCAGGGCCGGCTTATCCCGCATCGCGGCTTCGGCCGAGCCGTCGTCCTCAGTCCCGTCAGCACCTGCCCTACGCCGGCAGCCGGAGCTCGCAGTGGCTCTTCCCCGGCCGTCAGCGCGGACAGCCGATGAGTCCGGTCGGCCTCCAGGTTCATCTGCGTCACATCGGCGCCCCGCCGCAGCGCGGCAGGACCTCCGCCGTCCGGCAGCACGTCCTCCAGGCCCCGGCTCCCCTCATCGCGAAGGCGCTCGGTTGCCACGACAAGACAGCCATACGCCCCCGGCGACCACCGGCGACGAAGGGTGATATTTACGCTGGGTCCGCTGAGCCGCGTCTGTCCTCCACATGGACGACGTGAAGCTCGGTGCCGTCCCGGTGGCGCTTGGAACGTCCGAGCAGCCCGACAGCGAAATGCGACTGATCCTGAGGCTCATCGGGACCGACATAGGTGAGGACGTCGTTGTGATGCCCGGTGACGACCCATCCCTCGACGTCCTCGGGGTCGATCACCCCGAAGTCTCCTGCCGAGGATCCGGCATGCGCTGGGCCGAACTCCTTGAGGAGGTCGGTCGCCTGTTCCGCAAGCTCCCCTTCCGGAGCGGTCAGCACGACACAGGTGCCATGCTCGAACAGCACCCACGACTTGCGAGGGTCGGCGAGAAGCCGCTGCCAGACGTCTATGACCATCTCAGTGTTCACGCCCTTCATCATGCCGCAGGGCACCGGCACAGGGTGCCGATCCGCCTACGGTTGCGGCGAATACGCGACCCTTGAACATGCGGGACCACCGGTCTCACACCTGGGCCATCAGCCCGGCGCCCCGGCGGACAGTCCGCCCCCGCAGGGCGCGGCGGCGCTCCGCCGAAGGTGCGTCCGTGTCCGGGTGCCGGCCGGCCCGCCGGACGGGCCGGCGGGGTGGCGCGCGGCCACGACGGGGAGTTCGGGTTCCCGATGGGCGGTCGCACCGCCTGCCGGCATCCCGGCGCCGGGCGGAAGGGACCGCACGGTGACGCGGTGGGGCCCGACCGGCTTCGCCGTGCCGCCGCGCCCACCGTGCAGGCCGCGCGGTCCCGTCTCGGTGCGCTGCCGCGACCCACGCAGGCGCCCCGCGACCGGAGGCCGGTCGCGGGGCGCTCGGGCCGCGCGAGCAGTCAGCGGACGAAGACGCCCGCCTGGTTCGCGAGGTCCAGGAAGTACTGGGGCGCGACGCCCAGCACCAAGGTGACGGCCACACCCACCGCGATGGCCGTGGACGTCAGCGGCGAGGGCACGGCGACCGTGGGGCCGTCGGCCTTCGGCTCGCTGAAGAACATCAGCACGATGACCCGGATGTAGAAGAACGCCGCGATCGCGGACGAGATCACACCGACGATCACCAGCGGCACCGCGCCGCCCTGCGCGGCGGCGCTGAAGACCGCGAACTTCCCCGCGAATCCCGAAGTCAGCGGGATGCCGGCGAAGGCGAGCAGGAAGACCGCGAAGACCGCGGCCACCAGCGGGGAGCGCCGCCCCAGACCCACCCAGCGGGACAGGTGCGTGGCCTCCCCGCCGGCGTCGCGCACCAGCGTGACGACAGCGAAGGCGCCCAGCGTCACGAAGGAGTACGCCGCCAGGTAGAAGAGCACCGAGGAGACGCCCTCCGGCGTGGTCGCGATGACACCGGCCAGGATGAAGCCGGCGTGCGCGATCGAGGAGTACGCGAGCAGGCGCTTCACATCGGTCTGGGTGACCGCCACGATCGCGCCGGCCAGCATCGTGAGGATCGCGACGCCCCACATCACCGGCCGCCAGTCCCAGCGCAGTTCGGGCAGGACGACGTAGAGCAGCCGCAGCAGCGCCCCGAAGGCGGCGACCTTGGTGGCCGCGGCCATGAAGCCGGTGACCGGGGTCGGCGCGCCCTCGTAGACGTCCGGCGTCCACATGTGGAACGGCACGGCGCCCACCTTGAACAGCAGCCCCATCACGACCAGCGCGGCACCGATCAGCAGCAGCGCGTCGTTGCCCGCGGAGCCGGCGAGCGCCGGGGTGAGCGTGGCGGTGCCGTCGACGACCGAGGCGATGCCGGCGTAGGAGACGGTGCCCGCGTAGCCGTACAGCAGCGCGATGCCGAACAGCAGGAAGGCGGAGGAGAAGGCGCCCAGCAGGAAGTACTTGACCGCCGCCTCCTGCGACATCAGGCGGCGGCGCCGGGCGAGGGCGCACAGCAGGTAGAGCGGGAGGGAGAAGACCTCCAGGGCCACGAAGAGCGTCAGCAGGTCGTCGGCCGCCGGGAAGACGAGCATGCCGCCGATGGCGAACATCAGCAGCGGGAAGACCTCGGTGGTGGTGAAGCCGGCCTTGACGGCGTCCTTCTCCTGGTCGCTGCCGGGCACCGCGGAGCCCTGCGCGGCGAAGGAGTCGACCGGCCGGCCGTGCGCCCTGGGGTCGAGCCGGCGCTCGGCGAAGGTGAACAGCCCGACCAGGCCGACGAGCAGGATCGTGCCCTGCAGGAACAGGGCCGGGCCGTCGACGGCGACCGCGCCCATGGCGGCGATGTGCGCCTTCGTCGTGGCGTAGCCGCCCGCCGCGAGCGCCACGACCGCGGCGAAGGCGGCGGCCAGGCCGACGGCCGCGAGGCCGACCTGCCCGGCGTAGCGGAAGCGGCGCGGCAGGAACGCCTCGAGGAGGATGCCGAGAACGGCCACACCGAAGACGATCAGGATCGGTGCGAGCTGGGCGTACTCGATCTTCGGCGCCTCGATCTTGTCGGCGGCGAGCGGCGCCGCCGTTGTCCACAGGCTGTGGACAGCACCTGTGCTGCTCACTTGGAAGCCTCCAGCGCCGGCTTGGGGTCGGACTTGTGCACGTCGGAGAGCGTCTGCTGCACCGCCGGGTTGACGACGTCGGTCAGCGGCTTCGGGTACACGCCGAGCACGATCAGCAGCGCGATCAGCGGTGCCACGACGGCGAGTTCCCGGACCTTCAGGTCGGGCATCCCCTGTACCTCGGCCTTCACCGGGCCGGTCATCGTCCGCTGGTACAGGACGAGGACGTACAGCGCGGCGAGGACGATGCCGGTGGTGGCGACGATCCCGGCCACCGGGTAGCGGCTGAACGTCCCGACGAGGACGAGGAACTCGCTGACGAAGGGCGCGAGCCCCGGCAGCGACAGGGTGGCCAGACCGCCGATCAGGAAGGTGCCTGCCAGCACCGGGGCCACCTTCTGCACCCCGCCGTAGGAAGCGATGAGGCGGGAGCCGCGGCGGGAGATCAGGAAGCCCGCGACCAGCATCAGCGCGGCGGTGGAGATGCCGTGGTTGACCATGTACAGCGTCGCCCCGCCCTGGCCCTGGGAGGTCAGCGCGAAGATGCCCAGGATGATGAAGCCGAAGTGGGAGATCGACGCGTATGCGATCAGCCGCTTGATGTCGCGCTGGCCGACGGCGAGCAGCGCGCCGTAGATGATGCTGATCAGCGCCAGCACCAGGACCACCGGCGTCGCCCACGCGCTGGCCTCGGGGAAGAGCTGGAGGCAGAAGCGGAGCATCGCGAAGGTGCCGACCTTGTCGACGACCGCGGTGATGAGCACCGCGACCGGCGCCGTGGCCTCGCCCATGGCGTTGGGCAGCCAGGTGTGCAGCGGGAACAGCGGGGCCTTGACCGCGAACGCGAAGAAGAAGCCCAGGAACAGAGCGCGTTCGGCGGTGGTGGACATGTCGAGCTTGCCTGCCGCCCGGGCCTGCAGGATCTCCTGGAGGGAGAAGGTGCCCTGGCCGAGCTGGTCGGCGGTGACGGCGTAGAGCCCGATGACCGCGGCCAGCATGATGAGCCCGCCGGCCAGGTTGTAGAGCAGGAACTTCACCGCCGCGTAGGAGCGCTGACGGGCCGCCTCCTCCTCGCCGTGCTCGTGGGCACGGTCCCCGAAGCCGCCGATGAGGAAGTACATCGGGATGAGCATGGCCTCGAAGAAGATGTAGAAGAGGAAGACGTCCGTGGCCTCGAAGGAGATGATCACCATCGCCTCGACCAGCAGGATCAGCGCGAAGAAGCCCTGGGTGGGCCGCCAGCGGCGACCCGGGTTCTTCTCCTCCAGGGGATCGGCGTCGTGCCAGCCCGCCGCGATGACGAACGGGACGAGCAGCGCGGTCAGCCCGATGAGCGCGACGGCGATGCCGTCCACCCCGAGTTCGTAGCGGACACCGAAGTCGGCGATCCAGGCGTGGGACTCGGTGAGCTGGTAGCGGGCGCCGCCCGGGTCGAAGCGCACGAAGACGACGGCGGCCAGCACGAGCGTCGCCAGCGAGACGAGCAGCGCGAGCCACTTGGCGGCCCCGCGCCGCGCCGCCGGCACCGCGGCGGTGGCGATCGCGCCGAGCGCCGGCAGGCCGGCGGTCAGCGTGAGCAGGGGGAAGGACATCAGGCAACACCCCTCATCAGCAGCGTCGCGGCGACCAGCACCGCGGTGCCCGCCAGCATCGACACGGCGTAGCTGCGCACATAACCGTTCTGGAGCCGCCGCAGACGGCCGGAGAGGCCGCCGACGGCGGCCGCCGTGCCGTTGACGACGCCGTCCACACCCTTGTGGTCCAGGTAGACCAGACCGCGGGTGAGGTACTCGCCGGGCAGCACCAGGGCGACGTGGTTGAAGTCGTCCTGGAGCAGGTCGCGCCGGGCGGCACGGGTGAGCCAACTGGCCCGCGGGGCGACGGAGGGGACCGGGCGGCGGCCGTACATGGCCCAGGCCAGGGCCACACCGAGCACCATGACCGTCACCGTGGCGCCGGTGACCGCCGCGGCGCCCATCGGCGGGTGGCCCTCCTTGTATCCGGTGACCGGCTCCAGCCACTTCACGAAGGCCTCGTTCCAGCTGAACAGGAAGCCCGCGAAGACCGAGCCGAAGGCCAGCACGACCATGGGGATCGTCATCGACTTCGGCGACTCGTGCGGGTGCGGCTCGTGGCCGTCCGCGTCGGGCTGCCAGCGCTTCTCGCCGAAGAAGGTCATCAGCATCACGCGGGTCATGTAGAACGCGGTGATCGCCGCGCCCAGCAGGGCCGCGCCGCCGAGGATCCACCCCTCGGTGCCGCCCTTGGCGAAGGCGGCCTCGATGATCTTGTCCTTCGAGAAGAAGCCGGACAGGCCCGGGAAGCCGATGATCGCCAGGTAACCGAGTCCGAAGGTGGCGAAGGTGACCGGCATGTACTTCCGCAGGGCCCCGTACTTGCGCATGTCCACCTCGTCGTTCATGCCGTGCATGACCGATCCGGCGCCGAGGAAGAGCCCCGCCTTGAAGAAGCCGTGGGTGACCAGGTGCATGATCGCGAAGACGTAGCCGATCGGGCCGAGGCCCGCGGCCAGCACCATGTAGCCGATCTGCGACATCGTGGACCCGGCCAGGGCCTTCTTGATGTCGTCCTTGGCGCAACCGACGATCGCACCGAAGAGCAGCGTGACCGCTCCGACCGTCACCACCGCGATCTGGGCCGTGGGCGCGGCGTCGAAGATCACGCTGGAGCGGGTGATCAGGTAGACGCCGGCGGTCACCATCGTCGCCGCGTGGATCAGGGCCGAGACCGGGGTCGGGCCCTCCATCGCGTCGCCGAGCCAGGACTGCAGCGGAACCTGGGCCGACTTGCCGCAGGCGGCGAGCAGCAGCATCAGGCCGATGCCGGTCAGCACGCCCTCGCCCGCCCGGTCCACCTGGCCGAAGAGCGGCTCGAAGGCGAAGGTGCCGAAGGTGGTGAACATCAGCATGATCGCGATCGACAGGCCGACGTCGCCGACGCGGTTGACGATGAAGGCCTTCTTGGCCGCGGTGGCCGCGCTGGGCTTGTGCTGCCAGAAGCCGATCAGCAGGTACGAGGCGAGGCCCACGCCCTCCCAGCCGACGTACAGCAGCAGGTAGTTGTCGGCGAGGACGAGCAGGAGCATCGCCGCGAGGAAGAGGTTGAGGTAGCCGAAGAAGCGGCGGCGCCGCTCGTCGTGCTCCATGTAGCCGATCGAGTAGATGTGGATGAGCGTTCCCACACCGGTGATCAGCAGGACGAAGGTCATCGACAGCTGGTCGAGCTGGAAGGCCACGTCCGCCCGGAAGCCGCCGACGGAGATCCAGGGGAAGGCGGTCGAGTGCAGCGCGCGGTCCTCGCCGGCGCGGCCCAGCATGTCGAAGAAGAGCACCGCCGCGACGACGAAGGACGCCCCCGCGAGCGTGGTGCCGATCCAGTGGCCCGTGCGGTCCAGCCTCCGGCCGCAGCTGAGCAGCACGCCGGCGCCCAGCAGCGGCAGGAGGACGAGCCATCCGATCAAGTAGTCCACTGTCGCTACCCCTTAGAGCTTCATCAGGCTGGCGTCGTCGACCGAGGCCGAGTGGCGGGAGCGGAAGATCGTCACGATGATCGCCAGTCCCACGACGACCTCCGCGGCGGCGACGACCATCGTGAAGAAGGCGATGATCTGGCCGTCGAGGTTGCCGTGCATGCGGGAGAAGGTGACGAACGCCAGGTTGGCGGCGTTCAGCATCAGCTCGACGCACATGAAGACGATGATCGCGTTGCGCCGGACCAGCACCCCGGCCGCGCCGATGGTGAACAGCAAGGCCGACAGGTACAGGTAGTTGACCGGGTTCACTTCGACGCCTCCTCGGAGCGCTGTTCCAGCTCGGCGACCTTGGCGACCGCCTCCGCGGACACGTCCCGGTACTGGCCGCGGGCGCGCAGCGTCGGGCTGACGCTGAGCTCCGAGACCGTGCCGTCCGGCAGCAGACCGGGGACGTCGACCGCGTTGTTGCGGGCGTAGACGCCGGGTGCGGGAGCCGGGGTGGGCAGCGGCCAGGCGGAGCCCGACGCCGCGGGACGCCGGCCGGACGCCACGCCCTCGCGCACGCGCCGCAGGCTGAGTTCGCGCTGGGTGGCGCGGGCCTGGGTGCGCTCGCGGTGGGTGAGGACCATGGCGCCGACGGCGGCGGTGATGAGCAGCGCGCCGGTGACCTCGAAGGCCCACACGTACTTGGTGAAGATCAGTGCGGCGAGGCCTTCGACGTTGCCGCCGGCGTTGGCCTGGCCGAGCCCCTGGAAGTTCGTGATCGAGGCGTTGGCGATGCCGGCGATCAGCAGCACGCCGAAGCCCAGGCCGGCTCCCGCGGCCAGCCAGCGCTGCCCCTTCAGCGTCTCCTTGAGCGAGTCGGCGGCGGTGATGCCGACCAGCATGACGACGAAGAGGAAGAGCATCATGATCGCGCCGGTGTAGACGACGATCTGGACGACCCCGAGGAAGTACGCGCCCTGTGCCAGGTAGAAGACCGCCAGGACGATCATCGTCCCCGCCAGCGACAGCGCGCTGTGCACGGCCTTCTTCATCAGCACGGTCGCGAGCGCGCCGAGCACCGCGACGGTGCCGAGCACCCAGAACTGGACCGCCTCCCCGGTGGAGGTGGAGTACCCGGCCGCCGTCGTCAGGCCGGCCAGGGTGGTCACGCCGTTCATGCCTCGCCTCCCGTCCCGGCCGGAGCGGTGCCGCCCGTCGCGGGGACCGCCACGGCCGGTTCGCCCTGGCCGCCCTCGTCGGAGCGCACCGTCTCGTCCGGCTTCTCGCCCTTGGAGACCGCGACCTGGCGCTCGGTCCCGGGTGCCGCCCGGGTCACCGCGCCGCGGTAGTAGTCGGCCTCGTCCATGCCGGGGTGGATCGCGTGCGGGGTGTCGACCATGCCCTCGGTCAGTCCGGCGAGCAGCTGCTCCTTGGTGAAGATCAGCGACTCGCGGCTGCTGTCGGCGAGTTCGTACTCGTTGGTCATGGTCAGGGCCCGCGTCGGGCAGGCCTCGATGCACAGTCCGCACAGGATGCAGCGGGCGTAGTTGATCTGGTAGACGCGGCCGTAGCGCTCACCCGGCGAGTAGCGCTCCTCGTCGGTGTTGTCGGCGCCCTCGACGTAGATCGCGTCCGCCGGGCAGGCCCACGCGCACAGCTCGCA
This sequence comes from Actinacidiphila sp. bgisy167, assembly GCF_057707665.1. Taxonomy (NCBI): domain Bacteria; kingdom Bacillati; phylum Actinomycetota; class Actinomycetes; order Kitasatosporales; family Streptomycetaceae; genus Actinacidiphila; species Actinacidiphila sp. bgisy167. The sequence continues at coordinate 122,773 of NZ_JBYIQP010000001.1, forward strand.
ACCCACGCACTTCTCCAGCCCGTCCGGGTGCCGGTTGAGCTGGTGGCGGCCGTGGAACCGCGGCGCGGTCGGCTTCTTCTCCTCGGGGTACTGCTCGGTCAGCCGCTTCTTGAACATGGCCTTGAAGGTCACGCCGAAGCCCGCGACCGGGCCCAGGAACTCAGGCATCGTCGGCCTCCTTGCCTACGAGTTGACGCTCCGCACGGGACGGCCGCCGCGGGACGGGCGGCAGCTCCTGGCCGGGCAGCGGCGGCACGGGGTACCCGCCCGCCATGGGGTCGAACGGCTCCGGCGGCCCGCCCGCCGCGGCCTCCTCGGCGGCCTTCTCGCCGCGGTCGCGGAGGACGTCGAAGACCAGACTGGCCAGGAACAGCAGGACCACACCGCTGCCGACGTAGAACACGACCGTCACGCCGTCGTGGTTGGCGTTGCGCAGCGCCCGGACGGTGGCGACCAGCATCAGCCACACCATCGAGACCGGGATCAGGACCTTCCAGCCCAGCTTCATCAGCTGGTCGTAGCGGACGCGGGGCAGCGTGCCGCGCAGCCAGATGAAGAAGAAGAGCAGCAGCTGCACCTTGATCACGAACCACAGCAGCGGCCACCAGCCGTGGTTGGCGCCCTCCCAGAAGGTGCTGACGGGCCACGGGGCCCGCCAGCCGCCCAGGAAGAGGGTGGTGGCCACCGCCGAGACGGTCACCATGTTCACGTACTCGGCAAGCATGAAGAGCGCGAACTTGATCGAGGAGTACTCGGTGTTGAAGCCGCCGACCAGGTCGCCCTCGGACTCGGGCATGTCGAACGGCGCGCGGTTGGTCTCACCGACCATGGTGCCGACGTAGATGATGAACGACACCGGCAGCAGCAGGACGTACCAGCGCCCCTCCTGCTGGGCGACGATCTGCGAGGTCGACATCGAGCCGGAGTAGAGGAAGACCGACGCGAAGGCGACGCCCATCGCGATCTCGTAGGAGATCATCTGCGCGCAGGAGCGCAGTCCGCCGAGCAGCGGGTATGTCGAGCCGGAGGACCAGCCGGCCAGCACGATGCCGTAGATGCCGACGGAGGCGGTGGCCAGGATGTACAGGACGCCGATCGGCAGGTCGGTGAGCTGCATCGGCGTGCGGTGGCCGAAGACGGAGACCTCGTTGCCCGCCGGGCCGAAGGGGATCACCGCGATCGCCATGAAGGCCGGGATGGCCGCGACGATCGGGGCCAGCACGTAGACGACCTTGTCGGCCTTCTTGACGACGAGGTCTTCCTTGAGCATCAGCTTCACGCCGTCGGCGAGCGACTGGAGCATGCCCCAGGGACCGTGCCGGTTGGGGCCGATGCGCAGCTGCATCCACGCGACGACCTTGCGCTCCCACACGATGGAGAAGAGCACGGTCAGCATCAGGAACGCGAAGCAGAAGACCGCCTTGATGGCGATCAGCCACCACGGGTCCCGTCCGAACATGGACAGGTCCTCGGCGGCGAGCGTCGTCAGTCCCGTCACGGTGTCACCTCCGGTGCGGCAGCGGCGTCCACGGCGGCCGGGGCGATCCGGACGACCTGGCCCGGCAGGGCGCCGGTGTCCGAGGCGACTCCCCCGCCGACCGAGTTGAGGGGCACCCACACGACCCGGTCGGCCATCGCCGTCACCTGAAGCGGCAGCCGGACCGTGCCCAGCGGGCCGGAGACCTCCAGCGGCTCGCCGTCGGCGACGCCGATCTCCTTCGCGGTGGTCGCCGACAGGCGGGCGACCGCCGGGTGGCGGGTGCCGGCGAGGGCGTCGTCGCCCTGTTGCAGCAGGCCCTGGTCGAGCAGCAGCCGGTGGCCCGCGAGGACCGCCTCGCCGCTGCCGGGCTTGGGCAGCGGACGGCCGGTCTCCTGCGGGGCGGTGGCCCGCGGACCCTCGTACGGGGCCAGCCGGGAGAGCTCGGCGCGAGCCGAGCGCACGTCGGCGAGGCCGAGGTGGACGTCCATCGCGTCGGCCAGCATGGTCAGCACCCGGGCGTCCGGGAACTGGTGCCGCTGGACCTGCAGGGCCGGCTTGATCGCGGCCTCGAAGGGCCGGACCCGGCCTTCCCAGTTGAGGAAGGTGCCCGCCTTCTCGGCGACCGCGGCGACCGGCAGCACGACGTCCGCCCGCTCGGTGACCTCGCCGGGGCGCTGCTCCAGGCTGACCACGAAGCCCGCCGCGTCCAGGGCCGCGCGGGCCCGGGCCGGATCGGGCAGGTCGGCCGGCTCGACGCCGCCGACGAGGAGCGCGCCGAGCTCGCCGCGCGCGGCCGCCTCCAGGATCTCGCCGGTGTCGCGGCCGTGGCGGGACGGAAGCGTGGCCACGCCCCAGACCTCGGCGACCTCGTCACGGGCCCGCGGGTCGGTGACCGGGCGGCCGCCGGGCAGCAGCCCGGGCAGGGCGCCCGCCTCGAGCGCACCGCGCTCGCCCGCGCGGCGCGGGATCCACGCCAGCCGGGCGCCGGTCGCCTCCGCGACCCGCACGGCCGCGGAGAGCGCGCCCGGAACGGCCGCCAGCCGCTCCCCGACCAGGATGACCGCGCCCTCGGCGCGCAGCGCCTCGCAGGCGGTGGCGCCGTTGCCGTCCAGGCCGGTGCCACCGGCGAGGGCGTCCAGCCACTCGGTCTCGGTGCCGGGCGCGGCGGGCAGCAGGGTGCCGCCCGCCTTCTCCAGCCCGCGGGTGGCGAACGGGGCCAGCGCGAAGGTGCGCTGCTTGTGCCTGCGCCAGGCCTTGCGCAGGCGCAGGAAGACGCCGGGCGCCTCCTCCTCGGCCTCCAGCCCGGCCAGCAGCACGGCGGGAGCCTTCTCCAGCAGCGTGTACGTGACGCCGTCGCCGGACAGGTCGCGCCCCCGGCCCGCCACGACGGCGGCGAGGAAGTCAGCCTCCTCCGCGGAGTGGACGCGGGCCCGGAAGTCGACGTCGTTGGTGTCGAGGGCGACGCGGGCGAACTTGGCGTAGGCGTACGCGTCCTCGACCGTGAGCCGGCCGCCGGTCAGCACACCGGTGCGGCCGCGGGCCGCGGCGAGTCCGCGGGCGGCGGCCTCCAGGGCCTCGGGCCAGCTCGCCGGCTCCAGTTCACCCGTGTCGGCGTTGCGGACCAGCGGGGTGGTGAGCCGCTCGGGGCGCTGCGCGTAGCGGAACGCGAAGCGGCCCTTGTCGCAGATCCACTCCTCGTTGACCTCGGGGTCGTCCTGCGCGAGCCGGCGCATGACCTTGCCGCGCCGGTGGTCGGTGCGGGTGGCGCAGCCGCCCGCGCAGTGCTCGCACACGCCGGGCGAGGAGACCAGGTCGAACGGCCGGGACCGGAAGCGGTAGGCCGCCGAGGTCAGGGCGCCGACCGGGCAGATCTGGATGGTGTTGCCGGAGAAGTACGACTGGAAGGGGTCGCCCTCGCCGGTGCCGACCTGCTGCAGCGCGCCGCGCTCCACCAGCTCGATCATCGGGTCTCCGGCGATCTGCTGCGAGAAGCGGGTGCAGCGCGCGCACAGCACGCAGCGCTCGCGGTCCAGCAGCACCTGGGTGGAGATCGGGACGGGCTTCTCGTACGTCCGCTTGCGGCCCTCGAAGCGGGTGTCGGCCTGGCCGGCGGACATCGCCTGGTTCTGCAGTGGGCACTCGCCGCCCTTGTCGCAGACCGGGCAGTCCAGCGGGTGGTTGATGAGCAGCAGCTCCATCACCCCGCGCTGGGCCTTCTCCGCGACGCCGGAGGTGAGCTGCGTCCGGACGACCATCCCGTCGGTGCAGGTGATCGTGCAGGAGGCCATCGGCTTGCGCTGGCCCTCGACCTCGACGATGCACTGGCGGCAGGCGCCGACGGGGTCGAGGAGGGGGTGGTCGCAGAACCGCGGGATCTCGATGCCGATGAGCTCGGCGGCGCGGATCACCAGGGTGCCCTTGGGCACGGCGACCTCGATGCCGTCGATGGTGACGGACACCAGGTCCTCGGGCGGCACCGCCGCCTCACCGGAAGCGGCGTTGGTGGTGACGGTCACGCGTTCACCTCCAGGGGGGACTTGTCGGCCCAGGCCGTGGACTTGGACGGGTCGAAGGGGCAGCCTCGGCCTTCCAGGTGCTCCACGTACTCGTCGCGGAAGTACTGGAGGGAGGAGAAGATCGGGCTGGCCGCTCCGTCGCCGAGGGCGCAGAAGGACTTGCCGTTGATGTTGTCGGCGATGTCGGCGAGCTTGTCGAGGTCGGCCAGCGAGCCGGCCCCGCGTTCGATGTCCCGCAGCAGCTGGACGAGCCAGTAGGTGCCCTCGCGGCACGGCGTGCACTTGCCGCAGGACTCGTGGGCGTAGAACTCGGTCCAGCGGGTGACGGCCCGCACGACGCAGGTCGTCTCGTCGAAGCACTGCAGCGCCTTGGTGCCGAGCATGGAGCCCGCGGCGCCGACGCCCTCGTAGTCCAGCGGGACGTCGAGGTGCTCGTCGGTGAACATCGGCGTCGAGGAGCCGCCCGGGGTCCAGAACTTCAGCCGGTGGCCGGGCCGCATGCCGCCGCTGAGACTCAGCAGCTGGCGCAGGGTGACGCCGAGGGGGGCCTCGTACTGACCGGGGTTGGCGACGTGGCCGCTGAGCGAGTAGAGCGTGAAGCCCGGGGACTTCTCGCTGCCCATGGAGCGGAACCAGTCCTTGCCCTTGAGCAGGATCGACGGCACCGAGGCGATCGACTCGACGTTGTTGACCACCGTCGGGCAGGCGTACAGGCCCTCGACCGCCGGGAAGGGCGGGCGCAGCCGGGGCTGGCCGCGGCGCCCCTCGAGGGAGTCCAGCAGCGCGGTCTCCTCACCGCAGATGTAGGCGCCCGCACCGGCGTGGACGGTCAGCTCCAGGTCGAAGCCGCTGCCGAGGATGTTCTTGCCGAGGAAGCCGCCCTTGTAGGCCTCGTCGACGGCGTGGTGCAGCCGCCGCAGCACGGGGACGACCTCGCCGCGCAGGTAGATGAAGGCGTGGTTCGAGCGGATCGCGTGGCAGGCGATCACCATGCCCTCGATGAGCGAGTGCGGGTTGGCGAAGAGCAGCGGGATGTCCTTGCAGGTGCCCGGCTCCGACTCGTCCGCGTTGACGACGAGGTAGTGCGGCTTGCCGTCGCCCTGCGGGATGAACTGCCACTTCATCCCGGTGGGGAAGCCGGCGCCGCCGCGGCCGCGCAGGCCGGCGTCCTTGACGAGGGCGATCACGTCGTCCGGGGGCATGGCCAGCGCCTTGCGCAGGCCCTCGTAGCCCTCGTGCCGGCGGTACGTCTTGAGCGTCCAGGACTGCGGATCGTCCCAGAAGGCCGAGAGAACGGGCGACAGCACCTTCTCCGCCGAGTCGACCATGGTCACCGGTCCTCCTCGCCTTCGGTCGAAGGCTCCGTCACGGGTCCCGCCGGGTGGTCCGGGTCGGAGACCGCGGAGTCCAGCGGGGCGTCGTGGGAGCTGGGGTGGGCCGCGGGCGTCCCGTCCTGCGGCGGTGCGGAGGTCTGCCGGGGCACGCCGCCCCCGGTGCCCGGCAGCGCCTCGCCGCGGGCGAGCCGCAGGCCCGCCAGCGAGGCGGGGCCGGCGCCGCCGCTCGCCTCGACGGCGCCCGGGCGCTCGTCGGGGAACCCGGCGAGGATCCGGGACGTCTCCTTGAACGAGCAGAGGGGAGCGCCGCGGGTGGGTTCGACGGTGCGGCCGGCGCGGAGGTCGTCGACGAGCCGCTTGGCCGAGGCCGGGTCCTGGTTGTCGAAGAACTCCCAGTTGACCATCACCACGGGGGCGAAGTCGCATGCCGCGTTGCACTCGATGTGCTCGAGCGTGATCTTGCCGTCGGCGGTGGTCTCGCCGTTCTCGACGCCGAGGTGCCGCTTGAGCTCGTCGAAGATCGCGTCGCCGCCCATGACCGCGCAGAGGGTGTTGGTGCAGACCCCGACCTGGTACTCGCCGGAGGGCCTCCGCCGGTACATCGAGTAGAAGGTGGCCACCGCGGTGACCTCGGCCGTGGTCAGACCCAACTGCTCGGCGCAGAAGCGCACACCGGTGCGGGAGACATGGCCCTCCTCCGCCTGCACCAGGTGCAGCAGCGGCAGCAGGGCGCTGCGGCTGCCGGGGTAGCGCGCGATGATCTTCGCCGCGTCCTCGTCCAGCCGTTGCCGTACGTCGGCCGGGTAGTCCGGCGCGGGCATCGCGGGGATGCCGAGTGATACCTCAGTCACCGGTCGACGCCTCCCATCACGGGGTCGATGGACGCCACCGCGACGATGACGTCGGCGACCTGGCCGCCCTCGCACATCGCCGCCATGGACTGCAGGTTGGTGAAGGACGGGTCGCGGAAGTGGACGCGGAAGGGACGGGTGCCCCCGTCGCTGACCACGTGGACGCCGAGTTCGCCCTTGGACGACTCGACGGCGACGTACGCCTGGCCGGCCGGGACCCGGAAGCCCTCGGTCACCAGCTTGAAGTGGTGGATCAGGGCCTCCATGGAGGTGCCCATGATCTTCTTGATGTGGTCGAGCGAGTTGCCCAGCCCGTCCGGGCCGAGCGCGAGCTGCGCGGGCCAGGCGATCTTCTTGTCGGCGACCATGACCGGTCCGGGCTGCAGCCGGTCCAGGCACTGCTCGACGATGTCCAGCGACTGCCGCATCTCCTCCAGGCGGAGCAGGAACCGCCCGTAGGAGTCGCAGGTGTCGACGGTCGGCACCTCGAACTCGTAGTTCTCGTACCCGCAGTACGGCTGCGCCTTGCGCAGGTCGTGCGGCAGCCCGGTGGAGCGCAGGATCGGGCCGGTGGCGCCGAGCGCCATGCAGCCGGCCAGGTCCAGATAGCCCACATCCTGCATGCGGGCCTTGAAGATCGGGTTGCCGGTGGCGAGCTTGTCGTACTCGGGGAGGTTCTTGCGGAACTTCTTCACGAACTCGCGGACCTGGTCCACGGCGCCGGGCGGCAGGTCCTGGGCGAGGCCTCCGGGGCGGATGTAGGCGTGGTTCATCCGCAGGCCGGTGATCACCTCGAAGATGTCCAGGATCATCTCGCGGTCGCGGAAGCCGTAGATCATGATCGTGGTGGCGCCGAGCTCCATGCCGCCGGTGGCGATGGCCACCAGGTGCGAGGAGATGCGGTTCAGCTCCATCAGCATCACGCGGATCACCGAGGCGCGGTCAGGGACCGCGTCGGTGATGCCGAGCAGCTTCTCCACCGCCAGGCAGTACGCCGTCTCGTTGAAGAACGGCGTCAGGTAGTCCATGCGCGTCACGAACGTGGACCCTTGGGTCCAGTTCCTGAACTCCATGTTCTTCTCGATGCCGGTGTGGAGGTAGCCGATGCCGCAGCGGGCCTCGGTGACCGTCTCACCGTCGATCTCGAGGATCAGCCGGAGCACGCCGTGGGTGGAGGGGTGCTGTGGACCCATGTTGACGACGATGCGCTCGTCGTCCGCCTTGCCGACGTTCTCGGCCAGCTCGTCCCAGTCCCCGCCGGTGACCGTGAAGACCCGGCCCTCGGTGGTCTCCCGCTCCGCGGCCTGCCGGGGTGCCTGCCACATGTCGTGTGTGCTCACGAGTACGACCTCCGCTGGTCCGGAGCAGGGATCTGGGCGCCCTTGTACTCGACGGGGATGCCGCCGAGGGGGTAGTCCTTGCGCTGCGGGTGGCCCTGCCAGTCGTCCGGCATCATGATCCGGATCAGGGCGGGGTGCCCGTCGAAGACGATCCCGAAGAAGTCGTAGGTCTCCCGCTCGTGCCAGTCGTTGGTCGGGTAGACCTCGACGAGCGACGGGATGTGCCGGTCCGTGTCGGAGACGCTCACCTCCAGCCGGATCAGCCGGTTGTGGGTGATCGAGCGCAGGTGGTACACCGCGTGCAGTTCGCGGCCCTTGTCCTCCGGGAAGTGGACGCCGCTGACGCCCGTGCAGAGCTCGAAGCGCAGCGCGGGGTCGTCCCGCAGGGTCCTGGCGACCCGGGGCAGGTGCTCGGGCGCGATGTGGAAGGTGATCTCGCCGCGGTCCACGACGACCTTCTCGATCGCGTTGTCCGGGAGGAGGCCCTGCTCCTCGAGGGCGCCCTCGAGTTCGTCGGCGACATCGTCGAACCAGCCGCCGTAGGGACGGCTCGCCGCCCCGGGCAGTCGCACGGTGCGCACCAGGCCGCCGTAGCCGGAGGTGTCGCCGCCGCCCTGGGCGCCGAACATGCCGCGCTGGACGCGGATCGCCTCGCCGTGGTCGCCCCGCTGGCCGGGCAGGCCCGCCGCGTTGACGTCCTTGTCCGGGTTCGGGGTGTCAGGGGAAGTCATCGCGCGCCCCTCTCGTTCTTCGTCGCCCTGCGCGAAGGCGCGGGCCCCGTCGCCGCCCGGGGCCCCTGCGGCCTCGTGTGCGTCGCTCACCGAAGCAGCCCCTTCATCTCGATCGTCGGCAGCGCCTTGAGCGCCGCTTCCTCCGCCTCGCGCGCGGCCTCTTCACGGTTCACGCCGAGCTTGCTGTGCTGGATCTTGTGGTGGAGCTTGAGGATGGCGTCCATCAGCATCTCGGGACGGGGCGGACATCCGGGGAGGTAGATGTCGACCGGCACCACGTGGTCGACGCCCTGCACGATCGCGTAGTTGTTGAACATCCCGCCGCTCGATGCGCAGACCCCCATCGAGATCACCCACTTGGGGTTCGGCATCTGGTCGTAGACCTGGCGCAGGACGGGGGCCATCTTCTGGCTCACCCGGCCGGCCACGATCATCAGGTCCGCCTGGCGCGGGGACCCGCGGAAGACCTCCATGCCGAAACGCGCCAGGTCGTACCGCCCGGCCCCGGTCGTCATCATCTCGATGGCGCAGCACGCGAGACCGAACGTGGCCGGGAAGACCGAGGCCTTCCGGACCCAGCCGGCCGCCGCCTCGACGGAGGTGAGCAGGAACCCGCTCGGCAGCTTCTCTTCAATACCCATGGCTATTCTCCGCCCCTAGTCCCATTCCAGACCGCCGCGGCGCCAGACATAGGCGTATGCGACGAAGACGGTGAGCACGAAGAGGAGCATCTCGACGAGCCCGAAGATCCCGAGGGCGTCGAAGGTGACGGCCCAGGGGTAGAGGAAGACGATCTCGATGTCGAAGACGATGAAGAGCATCGCCGTCAGGTAGTACTTGATCGGGAAACGGCCACCCCCGGCTGGGTGCGGAGTCGGCTCGATGCCGCACTCATACGCCTCCAACTTCGCCCGGTTGTACCGTTTCGGGCCGATGATGGAGGCCATGACCACGGAGAAGATCGCGAAGCCGGCCCCGAGGCCGCCCAGCACGAGGATGGGCGCGTAGGCGTTCACGTCCCCGCTCCTTCCAGTCGACGGTGACTGATGACGGACCGTGTCCGGACGTGCGCCCCACGCCACCGGGTTCCCCTCCATGTGAGGCAGTTCACAAGCCCGGACTGCCCGCATCCTATGCCTCCTGGTCTGTGATCTGCGACACGGGGTTCGCTTCGGCTTTTGTGATCTCTGCCACCAGTCGAACGATCATGAACAGGGATGAGCGGTGATCTTCTCACTCAGGCATCTCAAACGATCACCAGAAGTCACATTTACCTGCATTTCCGCTGGTGAAAAGGGGTGCAGCACTATCAGGCCGTGCCGTTCCAAGGCAAATTCGAGATGGACCGCAGGACGTGATAGCCGCTCGCCACCCGTGCGGGTGAGCCATGAAAACCCGCGCTGACGACGTCCGGAGGCACGTGAACGCGAGCACGAGGATTTGCAGTTGAATGTCCCGATCATCCCGAATTAAGAAGATCAAAAAGGGGACAATACCACTGCTCCTGAGCCAACTGTGGCGCATCACACTTTTGTTGAACGGAACCGACCTGGCCTGATACCCAAGTCCTCATGTCCCTTCAGACCTCGCATATACGCCGCCGGCGACGCGACGCGCAGAGCCCCAACTGGGTGCGCCGCGCTGGAGTCGCCGGCGGCGTCATCGGAACGCTCGCCCTGACCGGAATGTCCGCTCCGGCGAACGCGGAGCCTTCGGCCGCCGACCCGGCGACCACGGGGAGCATCCCCGTCATCCCCGCCCTCTCCACCACCGCCACCGCCGCGGAGGCCGCCGACGCCCTCGACGAGACCGTCGTCGAGCAGCAGCTGGACGCGGCCCGCGAGCAGGCGCGCACCGAGGCCATGAAGGCCGCCCAGAAGAAGAAGGCCGCCGCCGACGCGCGGTCGCGCGCCGAGGCCAAGGCCAAGGCCAAGGCCGCCGAGGCGCGCGAGACCGCCGCCGTGTCCCGCTCCGTCGGGCGCACCGTGCTGGCCGCCTCTTCCTCCTCCAGCCACGCGACGGGCAGCGTCGCCTCCGTCATCGGCTTCCTGAAGGCCCAGGTCGGCAAGCCGTACGTCTACGGCGCCACGGGCCCCAGCGCGTACGACTGCTCCGGCCTCACCCAGGCCGCCTTCCGCACCATCGGCGTCGAGCTGCCGCGCACCTCGCAGGCGCAGTCGACCTTCGGCACCCCCGTGTCCGTGAGCGCGGTCCAGCCGGGCGACCTCGTCTTCTGGGGCGGCGTCGGCTCCGCCTACCACGTGGCCGTCTACATCGGCGGCGGGCAGTACCTGGACGCGGCGAACCCGAGCAAGGGCGTCGTCATCCAGCAGATGTCCGGCTACATGCCGACGTCCGCCGTCCGCGTGCTCTGATCGCGGGCCCCGTCCCCACGAAGCCGCCGGCCCACTGACTGTGGGCCGGCGGCTTCCTGCGTCCGTCCTGTGCGCTCCTCCGCCGCCGCGAGGGGGGACGGCCGCGAGGGGGAACCGCCGCACCGCGCCCCGCGCCGTGCGGAGGACGGACGGGTCCGGCCCCGCCGCAAGGAGAGCCACCGCACGGGGCCGGACGGCCTGGGTCCCCCGGGAGTGGCTCCCGGGCCGGAGCCAGGCTCCACCGCGGCGGGGAACCGGGCTCCGGCCGCTGGGGTCATCGGCGGTGGCAGTCCCGGCCCCCGCTGTGCCAGACCTTGACCCAGTGACCGGGGGTGCGGACCCACTTGACGCGGCCGTGGCTGGAGACCGGCACCAGACGTCCGGGACGGTACTCCAGCTTCCAGGAGCCCAGGCCGACCGAGCACTGCCCCCGCCGGTCGCCACGGCGGTCGTCACCGCGCCGGTCGTCGCCCCGCCGGTCGTCGCCCCGCCGGTCGTCGCCCCGCCGGTCGTCACGGCGGTCGTCACTACGGCGGTCGTCGCCGCGGCTGTCGCCCGGGCGCTGGTCCGCGGCGGCCGCGGCGACCAGGACCTGGGTTATGCGCGTGCTCATGTCTGCACCCTTTCGTTGATCACGAATCCCCGAGCAGTGATCAAAAGTATGAGCACATTGCCTCAAATCCCGCATTTCGGGCGCGAGCTGACTCCCTGGCAGGCGCTGCTGACATCGATGTCAACGACATCGATGTCAGAGGATCGGCGATCCGGCCCCTCGCCACCCCGTCCTCCGCGTCCGCGCCAACCGCAGGCCCAGACCGGCGAGTCCGCCGCCCCTTCCCGCGAAGCGCACGGCCGCGCGGGCCAACGGAAGCCGCCGTGGGCGCGGTTCCCCGTCGGAGCGGCGCGCGCCCGGTCAGCCGAGGCGGGCGTCGAGCGCCTCGAGGTCGTCGACGAACCACGTGCGGCCGCCGCGGTTGCACTCGCGGACCAGGTCGCGAAAGGCCGTACTCGCCGCCGTGTACGCCGAGACGTCGCCGACGACGGCAAGCCGGACACGGTAGTTGACGAACTTCTGCATGATCTCCCCCGCCAGGCCGCTGCGCAGGGCGAAGAAGCTCTCGTCCAGCCGGGCGACCGGCAGGGCCACCACCTCCGCCTGCAGGTAGGTCGCTCCGATCAGGTCGAGCGCGTCCTGGACGCCGCTGACCCTCGCACCGTCCTCGCCGCAGACGAGGACGGGCACGCCCCGCCGCTCGGTCACCACGTCAGCCACGGCCCGCCTCCGGATCCTCGATGTGCTCCTGCGGCAGCATGTCGTTCTCCCCTCCCAGGACGTCGTCGATGGTGCGCAGGACGTCCGCCGTCGCCGCGGCGCCTCCGAGCACCACGACCTTCAGCCGCGAGCGCTCGTCGTCGTACGCCGTCCGGACCCGGGCCAACTCGTGCGGCTCCCGCGCCATCTGGGCGCCGGCCACGAGCAGGGTGCCCAGGCGGTCGGCGGCGGCCGCGCCGATGCCGTCCACCTCGACGATGGCCGAGACCTCCACCCGGCGCCGTGGGGCGGCTGCCGGCGCACCGGTGAGGGCGTCCAGATCGGCCCGGGCGACGCGGTACTGCTTGCCGATGCGCACGGCCTTCAGCCGTCCGTCGCGGATGTAGCCGCGGACGGTGCGCACATGCAGGCCGAGCCGCTCCGCGACCTGCTCCACGGACAGCCATTCCCTCTCCATAGGCCTGCATCATACCTCTGAAAGGTAAGGATAAGGTCGTTTGCATACCTCCACGTCGGCTGCCCGGCGCGATGGCAGAAAAAAGCCGCGCCGGCCCGTGCAGCACGGACCGGCGCGGCAGGGACCGCGGGGGTTCAGGAGCGCGGCGCCACCTTCGACAGACCGTTGATCACACGGTCCATCGCGTCGCCGCCCGAGGGGTCGGTGAGGTTCGCCAGCAGCTTCAGCGTGAAGCGCATCAGCATCGGATGCGTCAGGCCGCGCTGTGTCGCCAGCTTCATGACCTTCGGGTTGCCGATCAGCTTCACGAAGGCGCGGCCGAGCGTGTAGTAGCCGCCGTAGGTGTCCTTGAGGATCCGGGGGTACGACTGGAGCGCCAGCTCCCGCTGGGCCGCGGTGCCGCGCGCGTGCGCCTGGACGATGACGTCGGCGGCGATCTGGCCGGACTCCATCGCATAGGCGATGCCCTCGCCGTTGAACGGGTTGACGAGACCGCCCGCGTCGCCGACCAGCAGCAGGCCCTTGGTGTAGTGCGGCTGGCGGTTGAAGGCCATAGGGAGCGCCGCGCCGCGGATGGGCCCGGTCATGTTCTCCTCGGTGTAGCCCCAGTCCTCGGGCATCGAGGCGCACCAGGCCTTCAGCACCTCGCGCCAGTCCAGCTCCTTGAAGGCGGAGGAGGTGTTGAGCACGCCCAGGCCCACGTTGGACGTGCCGTCGCCCATGCCGAAGATCCAGCCGTAGCCCGGCAGCAGCCGCGGATCGCCCGGGACCCGCCGGTCCCACAGCTCGAGCCAGGACTCCAGGTAGTCGTCGTCGTGCCGTGGGGAGGTGAAGTACGTGCGCACGGCAACGCCCATCGGGCGGTCCTCGCGGCGGTGCAGGCCCATCTGGAGCGAGAGCCGGGTGGAGTTGCCGTCCGCGGCGACGACCAGCGGCGCGTGGAAGGTGACCGGGGTCTTCTCCTCGCCCAGCTTGGCCTCGACGCCGGTGATGCGGCCGGTGCGCTCGTCGCGGATCGGGGCACCCACGTTGCAGCGCTCGTAGAGCCGGGCGCCCGCCTTCTGCGCCTGGCGGGCGAGGAGTTCGTCGAAGTCCTCGCGCTTGCGCACCAGCCCGTAGTCCGGGAACGAGGCCAGGTCCGGCCAGTCCAGTTGCAGCCGGACGCCGCCGCCGATGATGCGCAGTCCCTTGTTGCGCAACCAGCCGGCCTCTTCGGAGATGTCGATGCCCATCGCGACCAGCTGCTTGGTCGCCCGGGGGGTCAGTCCGTCGCCGCACACCTTCTCGCGCGGGAAGGCGGTCTTCTCCAGCAGCAGGACGTCGAGTCCCGCCTTCGCCAGGTAGTAGGCCGTCGTCGAACCGGCGGGCCCGGCACCTACGACGATCACATCGGCGCTGCGTTCCGAAGCGGCGGTCTCGGTCACGGTGCTCCTCGCTGCTCAGGGGCGGATGCGGGCCTGTCTGCGACCAGCCGGCTGCGGCCGGACCGGACTTCCGTGCAGTCTATGGGGCCGCATCCGTGAGCGGGCGGGCCGCCCCGCCTTCAGCGCACCGCGCGGTGCAGCGCCACGATGCCGCCCGACAGGTTGCGCCAGGCGACCTTCGACCAGCCCGCCTTCTGCAGGCGCCCGGCCAGCGAAGGCTGGTCGGGCCAGGCGCGGATGGACTCGGCCAGGTACACGTACGCGTCGGGGTTGCTGCTGACCGCCCGGGCGACGGGCGGGAGGGCGCGCATCAGGTACTCGGTGTAGACGGTGCGGAACGGCGCCCAGGTGGGGTGGCTGAACTCGCAGATGACGACCCGGCCGCCGGGGCGGGTGACCCGCAGCATCTCGCGCAGCGCGGCGTCGGTGTCGTGGACGTTGCGCAGGGCGAAGGAGATCGTGACGGCGTCGAAGACCGCGTCGGCGAACGGCAGCCGGGTCGCGTCGCCCGCGGTGAGCGGGAGGAAGGGGTTGCGGCGCTTGCCCTCGCGCAGCATGCCCAGGGAGAAGTCGCAGGGCACGACGCGGGCGCCCGCCTCCGCGAAGGGCAGCGAGGAGGTGCCCGTGCCGGCGCCGAGGTCCAGCACGCGCTCGCCGGGACGGACGGCGAGGGCCTGGGCGACGGCCTTGCGCCAGCGGCGGTCCTGGCCGAGCGACAGCACGTCGTTGGTCAGGTCGTAGTTGGCTGCGACGTCGTCGAACATCGCGGCGACTTCGTGCGGCTGCTTGTCCAGGGAGGCTCGGGTCACGCCCCCATTGTTCACCCGGCAGCCCCGCGCCCCGCGCAGGGGCCCCGGGCAGGGCGCGGCCGGGCGGGCGGCGGACGCCCGGCTCCGGGGACCAGCGCGGCAACGGGCCGCAGGGCAGCCCGCGATGAGGGTCGACGCGGGTCCGGCCCGTACCGGGCAGCTCGCCCGGGCCCCGGACGCGCCCCGAGGGCGTCAGGCCCGACGGCGTCAGGCCCGGCGGTGGAGGAGGCGACCGGCGACGACGGTGGCGAGGCAGCGGCCCTGCTCTTCGAAGACAGCGAAATCCGCCCGGGCGCCCGGCTCCAGGGCCGGGGCCCGGCGCGCGGGCAGCAGCCCGTAGCGGTCCAGGGTCGAGCGCAGCGCCGGATCGGCCGGGGCGCCGGCCACGGCGGTGACGCCGCGCAGCAGCAGGGCGTGCACGCGTTCGCGCGGGGTGGGCGCCGGCGGCAGCTCGCCCTCGTGGGTCAGGCCGGGGCGCAGCACGCCCGGCCAGGTCCGCACACGGGCGCCCGGATGGGCCGCCCGCAACTCCTCGAACGGGCCGACGGCGGCCAGGATGCCGCCGTCGACCAGCACGGCCGTGCCGTCGGCCCCGGAGTGGATCGTCACCATCGGGCGGCTCAGGAGGTGCTGAGCAGCTTCAGCTCCGGGTGCGCCGTGCCGCCCTCGATGGCGGTCGACGACAGGTGGGAGACGACGTGGTCGTCGACCGGGTCGTTCGCCGGGTCGTCGTGGACGACGAGGTGCTCGTAGGTGGTCGCGCGCTGGGCCGGGACGCGGCCGGCGGCGCGGATCAGGTGGATCAGCTCCATGCGGTTGGAGCGGTGCCTGGCGCCGGCCGAGGAGACCACGTTCTCCTCCAGCATCACCGAGCCGAGGTCGTCGGCCCCGTAGTGCAGCGAGAGCTGGCCGACCTCCTTGCCGGTGGTGAGCCAGGAGCCCTGGATGTGGGCGACGTTGTCCAGGAAGATCCGCGCGATGGCGATCATGCGCAGGTACTCGAAGAGCGTGGCCTGGGTCCGGCCCTTCAGGTGGTTGTTCTCGGGCTGGTAGGTGTAGGGGATGAACGCGCGGAAACCGCCCGTGCGGTCCTGGACGTCGCGGATCATCCTCAGGTGCTCGATGCGCTCGGCGTTGGTCTCGCCGGTGCCCATCAGCATGGTGGAGGTCGACTCCACGCCGAGCCCGTGCGCAGTCTCCATGATCTCCAGCCAGCGCTCGCCGCTCTCCTTCAGCGGGGCGATCGCCTTCCGAGGCCGCTCCGGCAGCAGTTCGGCGCCGGCGCCCGCGAAGGAGTCCAGGCCCGCGGCGTGGATGCGGCTGATGGCCTCCTCCACGGACACCTTGGAGATCCGGGCCATGTGCTCGACCTCGGAGGCGCCGAGGGAGTGGATGACCAGCTGCGGGAAGGCCTGCTTGATGGCGCTGAAGTGCTTCTCGTAGTACTCGACGCCGTAGTCGGGGTGGTGGCCGCCCTGGAACATGATCTGAGTGCCGCCGAGTTCGACGGTCTCCGCGCAGCGGCGCAGGATGTCATCGAGGTCCCGGGTCCAGCCCTTGGCGGTGTCCTTGGGCGCGGCGTAGAAGGCGCAGAACTTGCACGCCGTCACGCAGACGTTGGTGTAGTTGATGTTGCGCTCGATGATGTACGTCGCGATGTGCTCGGTACCCGCGTAGCGGCGGCGGCGCACGGCGTCGGCGGCCGCGCCGAGGGCGTGCAGGGGCGCGGAGCGGTAGAGGTCGAGCGCCTCCTCGGGGGTGATGCGGCCACCGCCGGCGGCACGGTCGAGGACGGACTGCAGGTCGGCGTTCTCGCTCACCGGGCATCCCTTCCGAGGGTTGTGACGGACCCGCTCAGCCTACGCCAGGCGATCAGCCGCCCTGCTTCCTGAGGTCCCCTTCCGGTCGGCCGGCCAGGGGGTCGCCCGAGCGGTAGTGCAGCGAGCCGTCCGCGGTGAGGGTGAACCGCTCGTCGGACGAACCGTCGGAGCAGATCCCGGGGTGCGGGTTGGCGGCGCCGCTGGTGTCGAGCACGATGCTCTTCTCCGTGGCCTCGACGAGCTTCCAGTCGCCGCTGCAGTCGTAGGTCTCGCCGAGCAGGTCCAGCACGCTCCTGTCGCGGCCGACGACCGCCCCGACCCTGCCCTCGCGCAGGGTGATCTGCATCGTCCCCGGCACTCCGCCGGTGGTGACGGTGTCGCCCTTCCAGGTGCCGGCGAAGGACTTCGGGAGTGCGTCCAGGCGCGCTGCGGAGGCCGGCGGCGAGGACGGCGGCGGGGCCGGCGACGTGGGCGAGGACGCCGCCGTCCTGCCCCGGCCCGCGCTTGCCGACGGGGTGGGCTCGCCGCCCCTGGCCTGGTTCGCGCCGTCGAGGAGCCCCGGCAGCACGAGGGACAGGGCCACGGCGGCCGCCGCCGCGATCCCCGCCCCCGCCAGCACGGCGGCGCGTCCGCGCCGGCGGCCCGCCGCGGGGGCGGGCGGCGGCGTCGCGGGGAACGGCGGTGCGTCCTGGGGCCCGGTCGGCCCGGGCGGCGGGCCGAACGCCCCGTACGAGGGGTGCCCGCCGTACGACCCGTACGCGCCGTGACCCGCGCCCGATCCCCCGGCGGTCTGACCGGCGGTCGCGCCGGCGGGACCGGGGGCCGGACCCGGCGGTCCCGGGTGCGGGGAGGGTTCGAGGTCGAGCAGTTCGACGGCCTGCCGCCCCAGCCGCTCCGTCAGCGGGGGCGGCAGCCAGCCGGCCCGCACCAGCGAGGCGGCGTCGCCACCGGGCGCCAGGAGTTCGGTGAGCCGGCGGGGCGTCGGTCGCTTGGCGGGGTCCTTGGCCAGGCAGGACCGTGTCAGCGAACGCAACTCGTCCGGCACCGCGCCGAGTTCCGGCTCCTCGTGGGCGACCTTGTAGAGCAGGACGGCCGCGCTGTCCCCGGAGAAGGGGCCGCTGCCGGTCGCGGCGAAGGCCAGCACCGCGCCGAGGGCGAAGACGTCGGCGGCCGGACCGGTGGGCCCGCCGGTGACCTGCTCGGGCGCCATGTAGCCGGGTGAGCCGACGACCGCGCCCTTGCTGGTCAGGGCGGCCGTGGCGTCCATGGCACGGGCGATGCCGAAGTCGATCAGCACGGGACCGTCCAGCGAGAGCAGCACATTGGACGGCTTGATGTCGCGGTGCACCAGCCCGCGTCCGTGGACGGCCTCCAGCGCCTCGGCCAGTCCCGCGCCCAGCGCGCGCAGTCCCCGCGGCGGCAGCGGCCCGAAGGCCGGGACGGCCTCGGACAGCGCGGGGCCGGCGACATAACGGGTGGCCACCCATGGCACCGGCGAGTCGGTGTCCGCGTCCAGCACCGGCGCGCTCCACGCGCCGTCGACCCGGCGCGCCGCGTCGACCTCGCGCTGGAACCGGGTGCGGAACTCCGGGTCGTCCGCGAGCTCCGAGCGCACCACCTTCACCGCCACCGTCCGGCCGCCGGGGCTGCGCCCCAGGTAGACCCGGCCCATCCCGCCGGCGCCCAGCCGGCCGAGCAGGCGGTAAGGACCGATCGCCGGAGGGTCGTTCGCTTGCAGGGGCTGCATCTGCGCGCCTCTCGCCGGTGCGGAAGGTCAGGGGAGTCGTACCCCTGGCCGCCGTGCTCACGCCATCCGCCGCGGCCGAGTGCTCCGGCGGCAGGCGCCGCCGCGGACGGGGCCGCGCCGATCGTCCCGTTGTCGGGGAAAGGGGCCGGGGCAACGGGGGGCCGGGGCAGCGGGGCCGGCGGCGGGGTGCCGCCGGCCCGTGGGATCAGCCCTCGGCGCCCAGCAGTTCGACGCGCGCCTGCTCGGGGAAGCCCACCCGGCGGGCGAACTCGGCGATGCCCGTGAGCTGCTCGGCTCCGAGCGAGAAGTCCAGGGTGGTGAAGTAGCGCTGCAGGGTGCGGGCGTCGAAGGCCTCCCACCGGGCGGCCTGCTCGGCGACCTTCTCCACCTCCTCCATGCTCAGGTCGCGGGAGGAGAGGAAGGCCCGGTGCACCTCGTGCACGACCTCGGGGCGGGACTCCAGGAAGTCGCGGCGGGCGGCCCAGACGGCGAAGACGAAGGGCAGTCCCGTCCACTCCTTCCACATCAGCCCGAGGTCGTGGACCTCCAGGCCGAGCCGCGGCGCGTCGTGCAGCGAGGCGCGCAGCGCCGCGTCCCCGATCAGGACGGCGGCCTCGGCCTCCTGCATCATCAGCGAGAGGTCGGGCGGGCAGGTGTAGTAGTCGGGCTCCACCCCGTACTGCTCGGCGAGCAGCAGCTGGGCCAGCCGGACCGACGTGCGGCTGGTGGAGCCGAGGGCGACCCGGGCGCCGTCCAGCGCGGTCAGGGGGACCTGGCTCACGATCACGCAGGACATCACCGGGCCGTCGCAGCCGACGGCGATGTCCGGGAGCGCGATCAACTCCTCGGCGTGCCGGAGGTACTCCATGAGGGTGATGGGGCCGACGTCGAGGGCCCCGGAGACGAGCTGGGCGCTGAGCTTCTCAGGCGTGTCCTTGGTCAGCTCCAGGTCGAGCAGGGCACCCGTTCGGGCGAGCCCCCAGTAAAGAGGCACGCAGTTCAGGAACTGGATGTGCCCGACGCGGGGCCGGGCCCGGCGCACACCACCGGCGGAGGGAAGAGGCGCAGATGTGTCCACATCAGGAGGCTAGACCCCCGCCTTCGGGATCCTCCGGCGGGTCCCGCGTAGCGCGCCGGAGCCGTCGTGGGCGGGACCCGGCGAGCGCCGAACCGGCCCGTTGCGCGGCACGGGTGAATTCCGATCTTGCACTCTTCCCCGCCGCAGATGCTCCGTGCTACTGTCGTCGCAAGTTGCAGTTTGGTTTCCCTTGCAGTACAGAGCCTGCGGAGCATGTGACCGCGGGCTTTTGTAGTTTTCAGACTTCTTGCAGTGAGCAGGGCAGGTTCTGGAGCAGGGCAACCCTTTGGCCCAAGGAGGGCTTATGGCTACCGGAACCGTCAAGTGGTTCAACGCCGAAAAGGGCTTCGGCTTCATCGCCCAGGACGGCGGCGGCCCCGATGTCTTCGTCCACTACTCCGCGATCAACGCCTCCGGCTTCCGTTCGCTGGAGGAGAACCAGCAGGTGACCTTCGACGTCACGCAGGGTCCGAAGGGCCCGCAGGCGGAGAACGTCACCCCCGCCTGATCGCGGACCGACGAGCAGTAACCGACGAGTAGTACCCAAGGAGCCCCGCACCCCGTGCGGGGCTCCTGCCTTTCCGGCCGCTCCCGGCCTCTGCCGGCCTCCTCCGGCGCCTCTTCGGGGGCCGGGGGCCAACGCGCGTCCTCGCCTTCTGGCTTCGCCTTCGAGCGCGTGAGCGCGTGTGGGCCGCGGCGGTCCGTCGCACCCCGGCCGGCCGGTGGGCGCGGACGAGACGTAGGGGCCCCGCACCGTGCGCACCCCGTGCGCCGTCGCCGCCCCCGTACGTCCCCTCCGCGGAGCGGTGATGCCCTGGCCGCCGTGCCTACAGGGCCGGGAGGTCCGTCTCGGCGGCGGCCGCGACGGACAGCAGATCGGCCTCCCGGTGCCGCCGCGCCACAAGGTGCAGCCCCACGGGTTCCCCGCGCGCGGTCCGTCCCGCGGGAAGGCTGATCGCGGGATGGCCGCTGATGTTGAAGGCCCAGGTCAGCGCGACGCTCATGGTGTCACCGGGGCCCTGGTGCCCATGGGGCGGGTTCGGAGTGGTCGGGGTCGCGATCAGGTCGACGACGGCGAACACCCGGGCGAGTTCGCGTTCCAGCTCTGCCTTGCGCCCTGCCGCGCCGTCCGGACCCCCGCCGCCGTGCCCGCGCAGCGCCGCCCAGCACGGGGCCGGATCGGGCAACCGGACGGCGAGATCGTCGAAGATGAGGGCCCCCGTACGGATGAGGGCGTCGAGTCGTGACCGGGCCACGGCGCCGATCCGGTCGACGGTGTCGGCGAAACCGAGCGTCGCCGACCACGTCACGCGCAGGGGACGCTCGGGGGGAGCAGGCCGGGGCTGTGTCCCGGGGCCGGTGAGGGCGTCCAGATAGAGGGCGGCGTCGGCGGCGGTGCGGGCGAGGGGCCCGGCGATGTTCAGTCCGGCCCTGTCCCGGGCAGGCACCAGTCCGTTGGTGGGCTTCAGCCCGATCACCGAGCACCAGGCGGCAGGGATGCGGACGGACCCCGCGCCGTCGCTGCCGGTGGCCAGCGGCACCAGACGGGCGGCCACCGCGGCGGCCGAGCCGGCCGAGGACCCGCCCGGGCTCCAGCGGGGGTCGTGCGGATTGAGCGTGGGGCCGCGGTCGGTGGCTCCCCAGGTCCGCCAGCCGGTGCCGCGCCCCGGGGTGGACGTCGCTCCCACCGGGACGCAGCCCGCCCTCGCCAGACGGCGGGTCTGGAAGGCGGTGACGGACTCGGTGGCCTTGACCGCGAGGGGCACGCCGGCCAGCGGCAGCCACTCGCCCGCGCGAACGCGGCGGTCGATCTCGGCGGCCCGCGCCGCGGCCGCCTCCGGCCAGACCTCGGTGTAGGCCCGCAGCGTGTCGTGGCGGGCGACGCGGTCCAGCGCCTCCGCGACGGCCTCCCGTGCCGGCAGGGCGCCCGACCGGACCGCGGCGGCGATCTCGTACGCGGTCATGCGGGCCGTGGAGCCGGGAGCCGCTCGAGGGGTCCAGGGCGGGGTGGTCACCGGGGTGGTCCCTTCCGCCGCGTCCGGTCCGGCGGGCGGGCGGCGCGACCGGCGCCCGCCCGGGGTGGGTCAGCCGTTCTGCGCCGCCGCGCGGGAGGCGTCGTCCGCCTCGTCCTCCTGGGCGGCGCTGGCGGCGAGGTTCGCCTTGGTCCGCTCCACGCGCGAGGCGACCTGTACGGAGGCCTGCTCGCGCACCCCGCGCAGCACGACGAAGCTGAGCGGCGCGCTGACCACGAGCGCGAGCAGCATCACCCACAGGAGGTTGGAGTCGCCGAGGCCGGCGGGCAGCACACGGACGTAGACCAGGCCCCAGATCACCAGGAAGCAGGCCGCGAAGAGACCGAGACGCATCAGGGAGTAGCGCAGCATGGGGCTCGGCTTCCAGCTCACGGTCGTTGCCACTTCCTTCGTTTCGCTCGCCGGCCCGCGGGTCGTACCGGACACACCTCCATCAGTGAAGCACGGGCCTGCTGCGGTCAGGTCAGCGGGAGCCACATCGTGATGTCGTCGCGGTCGTCACCCGGGGCGACGCGTATCGCCGCCGGGACGCGCCCGACCTCCTTGTAGCCGGCCGAGGCGTAGAAGCGCTCCAGCCCCATGCCGCCGCGGCAGGTGAGCTTCAGCCCCTCCAGACCGAGGTCGCGGCCCGTCCGCTCCGCCGCCCGCATCAGCTCCGCGCCGTGGCCGCGGCCCTGCAGGGAGGGGTCGATCATCACGGTGTACAGCCAGGCCCAGTGCCGCATCAGGCGGTGGGTGTTGAAGGTGAGGAACGCCGTGGCGGCGAGCCGGTCGCCGGCGAACCCGGCGACCATGTGCGCCCTGCCCTCGGACAGCGCCGCGCAGCGCCGTTCGGCTTCGGGGGCGACGTCGCCCCGGCCCACGGGCGCGACGAAGCCGACGGCGCCGCCCGCGTTGGTGACGTCGGTCCACAGGGAGACGAGCTGGTCCCGCAGACCGGGGGTGAGCTCGGGGTCGAGGGTGAAGCGCAGTGCCATGCGCACACCCTAGGCACCCGGGCTGACGTGGCATGACGGGCGTCCGGCCGCGGCGGGACGCCGGGGTGAAGGCGAGGCTTCGGCGCCGGGATGGCGACGGGGCGCGCCGTCATGTGACGGCGCGCCTCCGCTGCCCGCACGAGCCGGCACCCGGTCGCGCGGCAGGTCTCACACCCGCATCGGCTGCGGAGACTCGCGGCGGGCCGCGTCGGGCCCCGGGTACTCGCGGATGATCTCGTACCGGGTGTTGCGCTCGACCGGACGGAAGCCCGCGTCCCGGATGAGCTCCAGCAGGTCGTCGCGGGTGAGCTTGTTGGGCGTCCCGTAGTTGTCGGCATCGTGCGTGATCTTGTACTCGACGACCGAGCCGTCCATGTCGTCCGCGCCGTGCTGCAGCGCGAGCTGGGCGGTCTGCACGCCGTGCATGACCCAGAAGACCTTCACGTGCGGCACGTTGTCGAACAGCAGCCGGGAGACCGCGAAGGTCTTCAGCGCCTCGGCGCCGGTGGCCATCGTGGTCCGCGCCTGCAGGGTGTTGCGGACCTTGCCGTCCTTCAGGTCGACGAAGTCGTGCTGGTAGCGCAGCGGGATGAAGACCTGGAAGCCGCCGGTCTCGTCCTGCAGCTCACGCAGCCTCAGCACGTGGTCCACCCGGTGCCGGGGCTCCTCGATGTGCCCGTACAGCATGGTGCACGGGGTCTTGAGGCCCTTCTCGTGCGCCAGGCGGTGGATGCGCGACCAGTCCTCCCAGTGGGTGCGGTGGTCGACGATGTGCTGCCGCACCTCCCAGTCGAAGATCTCGGCGCCGCCGCCGGTCAGCGACTCGAGGCCGGCCTCGATGAGCTCGTCCAGGATCTCGCTCGCGCTCATCCCGGAGATCGTCTCGAAGTGGTGGATCTCGGTGGCGGTGAAGGCCTTCAGCGAGACGTTCGGCAGCGCCTCCTTGAGCGCCTTCAGCGAGCGCGGGTAGTAGCGCCACGGCAGCGTCGGGTGCAGGCCGTTGACGATGTGGAGCTCGGTGAGGTTCTCCCCCTCCATCTCCTTCGCCAGCCGGACGGCCTCCTCGATGCGCATCGTGTACGCGTCCTTCTCCCCGGGCTTGCGCTGGAAGGAGCAGTACGCGCAGGAGGCGGTGCACACATTGGTCATGTTGAGGTGGCGGTTGACGTTGAAGTGGACGACGTCGCCGTTCTTCCGCGTCCGCACGTGGTGGGCGAGGCCGCCCAGCCAGGCCAGGTCGTCCGACTCGTAGAGGGCGATGCCGTCCTCGCGGGTCAGCCGCTCACCCGCGTAGACCTTCGCCTCCAGCTCGCGCTTGAGTCCCGCGTCCATCGCCTGCCTCGCCTTCACCATCCGGATCGTCCGTCCGACCTTACGCCTAGACGTTCTCCGGGAGTTCCCCGACCCGGTTCTCCCACTTCGTCGAGAGCACGATCGTGGTACGGGTGCGCGCGACGCCCTTGGTTCCGGACAGCCGGCGGATGGTGTGCTCCAGGGCGTCCACGTCGGGGACGCGCACCTTGAGCATGTACGAGTCGTCGCCGGCGATGAACCAGCAGTCCTCGATCTCGTTCAGGTCGCGCAGCCGGGTCGCCACGTCCTCGTGGTCGGCGGCGTCGCTGAGCTGCAGGCCGACCAGCGCGGTGACCCCGAGACCGAGGGCCGCCGGACGGATGGTGGCGCGGTAGCCGGTGATCACGCCGGCCTGCTCCAGCCGGTTGATCCGGTCGGTGACGCTCGGTCCGGACAGGCCCACCAGCCGGCCCAGCTCGGCGTACGAGGCCCGGCCGTTCTCACGGAGGGCCTGGATGAGCTGCCTGTCCACCGCGTCCATCAGACTGGACCCCTTCATTCACGCCGCAACTGCGCTGTCAGGACAAGAATCTAAGGCATTCACGCGGATGTGCCCTGCGCATCCGTCGCGGCCGCCCCGTCCGCCCCGGCCCCGGCGGCGCCCAGCTCGCCCTCCCAGCGGCGGTACAGCGTGTGCGGCACGTGGACGGCGTCCAGCACCCGCCCCGCGACGAAGTCGACCAGGTCCTGGATGTCCCGCGCCCCCGCGTAGAAGGCCGGCGAGGCCGGCAGCACCACGGCGCCGGCCTCGTCCAGCGCCACCAGGTGCCGCAGCGTCTGTCCGCCCAGCGGCGTCTCCCGTACGGCGACCACCAGCGGGCGGCGCTCCTTCAGCGTGACGCTCGCCACCCGCTGCAGCAGGTCCTTGGAGAGCCCGAGGGCGACGCCCGCCACGCAGGCCGTGCTCGCCGGGACGATCAGCATGCCCTTGACCGGGTAGGAGCCGGAGCTCGGGCCGGCCGCGAGGTCCCCGGCGGGCCAGTACCGCACCCGGGACAGATCCGTCTCGAACCGGTCCGGCGTGCCGTCCGCGCCGCGGGCCAGCCAGCGGGCCAGGTCCTCGCGCCAGTGCGCGTCCCGGAAGGGCCCCCCGGTCTCGTCCAGGACGGTGAGCCGGGCGGCCCGGCTGACCACCAGGTCCACCGCCTCCCCGGCCTGCAGCAGCGCCCGCAGCACCGCCGCCGCGTACGGCGTCCCGGAGGCCCCGGAGACCCCGACCACCCAGGGTGTCCCGCGCTCGCTGTCGTCCATGCGGGCGAGCCTATCCGGCCGCCCGTACAACCTTCCGGCCTCCTCACGGGTCCTCCAACCGTTCCCGCACCGATCGAGGAGAACACCATCGACACCATGCGCAAGGGCATCGCCGCCGTCGGCTGCGCCGCCTTCATCGCCACCGCCGCCACCGCGTGCGGCACCGCCGAGAACCTGAGCGCCGGCGCCGAGGTCCAGCAGGCGCTGGACCGGCTCGGCCAGCAGAAGGCCGTCACGGTGTCCGTGGGCCTGAACGGCAGCGAGCAGCAGATATGGTCCGCGCTGAAGGACTCGGACGGGTTCTCCCGGGAGAACGCCGCGATGCTGGCCGATCTCGACGTGTCCTTCTCCGCGAGCGCCGCCGAACCGCTGAAGGACGCCAAGGCGGGCAGCTCCTCGCTGGCGCTGCGCATCTCGCTCGGCAAGGACAAGGACCTGCTGGAGATCCGCGGTCTGGCGGGCGGGAAGACCTACCTGCGGTTCGACCTGCGGCGGTTCATGTCGCTCGCCGGCGATCTCGGCACCGGGAAGAGCAAGGGCGACATGGCGGAGGTCCAGCGGTTCCTGGACGCCGCCGACGACCTGCCCTCCTCCTACACCTCGGTCAAGGACGCGCTCGGCGGCAAGTGGGTCTCCGTCGACCTCGAGGCCTTCGAGGAGTTCGCCAAGACCATGGGCGAGGACGGGCCCGCCGGCTCTCCGCTCCCGGACGCCTCGGCGCTGGACGCGAAGACGCAGAAGCTGATCACCAAGGCGCTCCGCGAGGCCGTGGAGCACAACGCGAAGTTCGCCGACGCCGGCAGCAAGGACGGCGTCGACCACATCAAGGTGACCCTGTCCGCGGGGAAGACGGCCGCCGCGTTCGCCAAGGCCCTGGAGCCCCTGGCGGCCCGGTTGCCGGACGGGGGCTCGCCCGCCGATCTGAAGGACGTGCCCGACAAGAACGTCAGCGTGGACGTCGCCATCAAGGACGGCACGCTCTCGGGGATCAGCCTGGACCTCGACCAGTTCGACACGAAGGGCGAGATCCACGGCGCGCTGCCGCTGACCGTCGGCTTCGCCCCCGACGCGGTACCCGTCACCGCCCCGGCCGGGGCCACCGCGCTGAACCCCCAGGACATCATGGGCGCCATGATGCAGTTCATGATGGGTGAAACGGACGCGTAGGCCCGGGAACCGCCACGAAGCCCGGTCTCGTTGTCTACCGTGAGGGGAGCCCGACCGGCCGGGCGGGCGGCGGACCACCACGAGGGGGGCCTGTGGCGTACGAACCCATCGCCGGACGTGGCGCCGGCGGCGCCCGCCGGGGCGTCCGAGGCGACGCGGCCCCGCTCCCGGGTCCGGGTCCGGGAGAACGGGCGAAGACGGCCGCGGCGGTCATGTTCCTCTGGGTGGGCCTGCTCTGGCTGATCGAGTGCGTCGACGTGATGACCCATCACGCGCTCGACACCTTCGGCATCGTGCCCCGTCAGATCGGCGAGCTGCGCGACGTGGTCCCGGCCGCGTTCGTCCACTTCGGCTTCGACCACGTCGCCGCCAACAGCCTGCCCCTGCTGGTGCTGGGCTTCCTCGCGGCGCTGCGCGGCACCGGCCGCCTGCTGAGCGTGGTCTTCGTCATCGTCATGACGAGCGGCGGCGGGGTGTGGCTGGTGGCACCGGCGCACACCAACACCGCCGGCGCCTCCGGCATCGTCTTCGGCCTGTTCGCCTACCTGCTGGTGCGCGGCTTCGTCGACCGGCGCCTCATCGACATCGCGGTGGGCCTGATCGTCGCGGTGGCGTACGGCTCGATCCTGTGGGGAGTCCTGCCCACCGCCCAGGGGGTCTCCTGGCAGGGCCACCTCTTCGGGCTCATCGGCGGCGTCGTGGGCGCCTTCCTCTTCCGGGACCGGCCCGCCGACGGGTCGCTCAGATGACGCCGTAGGATTCCCGGAACAACGCGACGGGGGGGGCTTCCGATGACCGATTTCAGCAAGCACGAGGATGTACCACCGCAGGGTGCGGCACCGACCGCGCCACCGGGGCAGGGGCAGGAGCCGGACGGCCCCGCCATGTCTCCGCCGGCCTCGCCGTACCCGCCGCCGCCCGCTCCGGTGCCGAACACCGTGCCGCCGTACGGCTACGGCTACGCCCACGGGCCGGTGCCCTTCCCGCCCCCGCCGCCGCGGCCGCCCACCACGCCCGCGATGTGGGCCCACCTCGGCGCGCTGCTCACCCTGGTGGCGGGGAGCAGCGTGTGCTGCCTCGGCTGGGCGCTGGCGTGGGTGGCCCCGCTGGTCATCCGCTCCAACCAGCACAACAAGCACGACCCCTTCGTCCGGCACCACACCGCCCAGGCGATCAACTACGGCATCACCACGGCCATCGTGGGCGTGTTCGTCCTCGCCGGCTACGGGGGCGGCATCGCGGGCATGGCCATGTCGGCGGGCGAGGACCCGCTCTGGCTGCCCCTCACGGGCTTCGGCGTGATGGCCCTGGCCGGGCTGCACATGCTGGTCGGACTGATCTTCTGCATCGTCGGCAGCACCAAGGCCAACAGCGGCCAGTGGTGGACCTACCCGAAGTTCTTCGCCCTGCCGTTCCTGCGCGGCTGACCGGACGGGCCGGACGCGGCCCGCCCGGTCGCCCGCGGACGCGCCCGGCCCGGGCCGCGGCGTCAGACGCCCAGCCCGCGCACCACCAGGTCCAGCAGCGCACAGACGAACAACGCCACGCCGATGAAGCCGTTGACCGTGAAGAACGCCCGGTTGAGCCTGCTGAGGTCGCCGGGCTTCACGATGCTGTGCTCGTAGACGAAGGCGCCGCCCACGATCAGCATGCCGACCCACCAGAAGGCCCCGGCGCCGACCGCCAGTCCGTACCAGACGAGCAGCACCGTGGTCACCGCGTGGCTCGCCCGCGCCCCGTACAGCGCGCCGTCGACGCCGAAGCGGGCCGGGACCGAGCGCACCCCGTGGGCGCGGTCCGCGGCGACGTCCTGGCACGCGAAGATCAGGTCGAAGCCGCCGATCCACACGCCCACCGCGAGACCGAGGATGACGGCGTCCCACGACCAGGAGCCGGTGACCGCCAGCCAGGCGCCAACCGGGCCCATGGCCTGGGCGAGGCCGAGGATGGCGTGCGGGTAGTCGGTGAAGCGCTTGCCGTACGGGTACACCACCATCGGCACCACCGCGACCGGCGCCAGCGCCAGGCAGAGCGGGTTCAGCAGCGCGGCGGCGCCCAGGAAGAACGCCACGGCGAACAGCGCACCGGTCCACGCCGAGCGCACGGACACGGCGCCGGTGACCAGTTCGCGTCCTGCGGTGCGCGGGTTGCGGGCGTCGATCTCGCGGTCGATGATCCGGTTGCAGGCCATCGCGAAGGTGCGCAGGCCGACCATCGCGACGGTGATCAGGAAGAGCTGCCACCAGTGGACGGAACGGTCCTGCGCGAACATCGCGCTGAGCGCGGCGATGTAGGCGAACGGCAGGGCGAAGACCGAGTGCTCGATCAACACCAGCCGCAGGAACGCCCGGACCTTGCCGTCCGGCCGCGGCGAGGGCCCGAACAGATCCGGCGTCGCGGATTCGGCGCTCACAGCCCGTACTCCTTCCAGCGGCGGTCGACCGTCGCGGCGGTCTCCGGGTCGGAGAGCACCATCTCGGGCCAGCCGCCGTCGCGGGTGTAGCCCTCCTCGGGCAGCTTGCGGGTCGCGTCGATGCCCGCCTTGCCACCCCAGAACTGCTGGTAGGAGGCGTGGTCGAGGTGGTCCACCGGGCCTTCGACGACCGACAGGTCGCGGGCGTAGTCGGTGTTGCCCAGCGCCCGCCAGGCGACCTCGTGCAGGTCGTGCACGTCGCAGTCGGCGTCGACCACGACGATCAGCTTGGTCAGCGACATCATGTGCGCGCCCCAGATGGCGTGCATGACCTTCTGGGCGTGCTTGGGGTACTTCTTGTCGATCGAGACGATCGCACAGTTGTGGAAGCCGCCGGCCTCCGGCAGGTGGTAGTCCACGATGTCCGGCACGATGACCTTCAGCAGCGGGAGGAAGAACCGCTCGGTGGCCCGGCCCAGCGGACCGTCCTCGGTCGGCGGCCGGCCGACCACGATGGACTGCAGCAGCGGCCTGCTGCGCATCGTCACGCAGTCGATGGTCAGCGCCGGGAAGGGCTCCTGCGGGGTGTAGAAGCCGGTGTGGTCGCCGAACGGCCCCTCGGGCAGCATCCGGCCGGGCTCCAGCCAGCCCTCCAGCACCACCTCGGCCTGGGCGGGCACCTGGAGCGGCACCGTCCTGCAGTCGACCATCTCGACGCGCTTGCCCCCGATGAAGCCCGCGAGCAGGTACTCGTCGATGTCGCCGGGCAGCGGCGCGGTGGAGGCGTACGTCACGGCGGGCGGGCAGCCGAACGCGATGGCCACCGGCAGCCGTTCGCCGCGCCGCTGGGCCGCCTGGTAGTGGTTGCGGCTGTCCTTGTGGATCTGCCAGTGCATCCCGATGGTGCGGCGGTCGTGCCGCTGCAGCCGGTACAGGCCCAGGTTGCGGACGCCGGTCTCGGGGTCCTTGGTGTGCGTCAAGCCGAGGTTGAAGAAGGAGCCGCCGTCCCCGGGCCAGGTGAACAGCGCGGGCAGCGCGTCGAGGTCGACGTCCTCGCCGGTGAGCACGACCTCCTGGACAGGCGCGTCCTTCACCTTCTTCGGCGGCACGTGCGTCATCCCTGCGAGCTTGCCGAAGGCCTCGCGCACACCGACGAAGCCCTGCGGCAGTTCCGGCTTGAGCAGCCCGCCGATGCGGTCGCCGATGTCGGCGTAGGACTTCAGGCCCAGTGCCTTCAGCAGCCGGCGGTCGGTACCGTACACGTTCATCGCCAGGGGCATCGAGGAGCCCTTGACGTTCTCGAACAGCAGCGCCGGACCGCCCGCCTTGTTGACGCGGTCGACGATCTCACCGACCTCCAGGTACGGGTCGACCTCTGCCTTGACGCGCTTGAGGTCCCCCTCCTTCTCCAGGGCCCTCAGCAGCGAGCGAAGATCGTCGTAAGCCATGCGGTCCAGTATCCGGCACGCACTACCCTGGACCCGTCACCGGGGCCCTGCCGCGCCCCGCCGCCGCTGCCTGGGGGGCACCTCCGCGATGATTCGGTACATCCCGTTCCTGCTGGTGCTGGCGTTGTGGATCTACGCCTTCATCGACTGCCTCAACACGCCCGAGGAGCAGGTCCGCGGACTGCCCAAGGTGGTGTGGGTCCTGATCATCCTGTTCTTCGGGGAAGTGCTGATCGGCCCCATCGCCTGGCTGGTGGCCGGCAAGCACCGCACGGCCCCGGCGGGCGGGAGCACGCCCGCGGAATGGCACCGCAACCACCGCACGCAGTGGGTCGCGCCGGACGACAACCCGGAGTTCCTTCACTCGCTGCGCGAGGAGAACAAGAAGGACGAGCAGCTGCTCAAGAGCTGGGAGGCCGATCTGCGGCGCCGCGAGGAGGAGCTGCGGCAGCGCGAGAGCGGCTCCGGCGACGGCCAGGACAACCTGCCGCGCGGCTGATCCTGCGGCACACTGCCGTCATGGACGACGCGCGGACAATGCTGGCGACGGCCGTCGCCGAGGCCCGGGCCGGGCTCGCGGAGGGCGGCATCCCCGTCGGCGCGGCCCTGTACGGCCCGGACGGCCGCACGGTGCTCGGCCGCGGCCGCAACCGCCGCGTGCAGGACGGCGATCCGTCCCTGCACGCCGAGACGGCGGCCTTCCGCGCGGCCGGGCGGCAGCGCGCCTACCGCGGCACGACCATGGTGACCACGCTGTCGCCGTGCTGGTACTGCAGCGGCCTGGTCCGGCAGTTCGGCATCTCCCGGGTCGTCATCGGCGAGGCCCGCACCTTCCACGGCGGCCACGACTGGCTGGCGGAGCACGGTGTGGAGATCGTCCTGCTGGACGACCCGGAGTGCGTCGCCCTGATGACGGACTTCGTCGCCGCCCGTCCGGACCTGTGGAACGAGGACATCGGCGCGTGACGCCCGCCGTCGCCCCGCGGCCCGGGCATCCGGTTCCGCCACCGCGGAGCCGGATGCCCGGCGCGGAGGTCAGATGCCCGCGTAGGAGTGCTTGCCGGTGATGAAGATGTTCACGCCGTAGTAGTTGAACAGGAAGCACGCGAAGGCGAGCAGCGCCAGGTAGGCGGCCTTGCGGCCCTTCCAGCCGGCGGTGGCGCGGGCGTGCAGGTAGGCCGCGTAGACCACCCAGGTGATGAAGGACCAGGTCTCCTTGGGGTCCCAGCCCCAGTAGCGGCCCCAGGCGGCCTCGGCCCAGATCGCGCCGGCGATGATCGTGAACGTCCACAGCGGGAAGACCATGGCGTTCACGCGGTACGCGAACTTGTCCAGGCTCGCGGCCGAGGGCAGGCGGTACATGATGTTCGCCCAGGCTCCCTCGGCCTTGCCCGCGGCGGTCAGGGCCGTCTCGTAGCGGTCCCTGAAGAGGTACAGCAGCGTCGCGACCGCGCCCAGGTAGAACACCGCACCGGAGATGATCGCGCAGGAGACGTGGATCCACAGCCAGTAGGAGTGCAGGGCCGGGACCAGCTGGTCGCTGTCGGTGTAGAGGACGGAGACGGCGAGACCGAGGTCGAGCAGGACGGTCGTGGTGAGGAAGAGCCCGATCCAGCGGACCTTCTTGCCGAGCGCGAGCAGCACGACGTACGCCGTGACCGCGCTGGCGCCGAAGGTCGTCGAGAACTCGTACATGTTGCCCCAGGGGGCACGCTGCACCGAGACGGCCCGCGCCACGACACCGCCCACATGCAGCGCCCAGGCCAGCACGGTGAGGGAGATCGCGATGCGGCCGTAGAGGTCGCCCTGCTCGGTGCCGCCGGCCGCGCCGGGGCCGTCGGCGAAGCCGCGGTCGCTGGCGGAGGCCCGGGTGACGACCTTGGGGCGGGTCAGGGTGGCGGTGCCGCCGCCCGCCTGCCGCACGGTCACGGTGACCTCCGGCGCGGCGGCGGCGGGGGTGAGCGCGGCGGAGGTCCTGGCGACCTTGCTGCGGCTGCCGAAGACCCACTCCGCGATGTACGCGAGGAAGGCGAGCGTGTAGACCGCCATCGCCGAGTAGATCAGGTAGTTGCTGATGTGGGCGACGTTCTCGTTGACCGCGGCAGCGATGGTCACGCGCGCGCTCCTTCGTCATGGGGCAGGGGTTCTTCTGAGGCTTCGTCGGCCGCTCGAGGAGCCGCTGGGGACTCCGCTTGCGGGTCCTGCTCGGGCAGCGGCGGGGCCGTGGCCGTGAGGTCGGCGGCGAGCGCGCCGAGTTCGTCGGCGATCCGCGCCGACTCGCTGCGGCCGAGTCCGGCCAGCTCGACCACCGTGTCGCCGTCCTCGCCGCGCAGCGCGCGCACCCACACCCGGCGGCGCTGGATGAACAGCGAGCCCGCCAGCCCGGCGATCGCGGCGACGGCGCTGGCCAGCGCCCAGCCGTTGCCGACCTGGTGGGAGACCTGGAAGGTGGCCCAGGTCTTGACGCCGTCGAAGGTGAGGGATCCGTCACCGCCGGGCAGCGTGAGGGAGTCGCCCGGCCGCAGCATGTCGTTGAGGATCCCGCCGTCGGCGTCCTTGTACTGCTTCATCTTCTTGGTGTCGAGCTGGTACACGTTCTGCGGCAGGCCGGCGTCCACCCCGAGGTCGCCGTGGTAGGCGGTCAGCACCAGCACCGGGTAGTCCAGGGCCGGGAAGGTCGAGTGCGGGCCCCGCTGCGCGTCCAGCGCGAAGGTGGGGGTGAACAGGCCCTGGAAGGCGTACTGGGTCTTCTTCCCGGCATGGTCGCGGACGTCCATCGCCTTGATGACACCGGGCGAGGTCTGGTTGCCGTCCTGCGGCAGGAACGGGACGGGGCCCTGGAAGACGACGTTGCCCTGGCCGTCCTTGACGGTGACCACGGGCGCGTAGCCGTGGCCGATCAGGTAGACCTTGGAGCTGCCCACCTCCAGCGGCTTGTTGACCTCGATCGTGGACTTCGTCCGCTTGCCGCCCGGGCTCGTCCAGTAGTGGATGTTGGCGCGGAAGGTGCGCGGGGTGCCCTTCTGCGGGCCGCTGCGCGCGTACGAGGCGGTGAAGCCGTCCAGCTCGAAGCCGAAGGTGTCCAGGTCGTCGGCGCTGTAGAAGGTGCCCGGCTTGAAGTCGTCGTACTGGGTGAGCGTGTTGTTGAAGCCGTCGCCCTCGACGATCAGCTTGCCGCCCTCCGCCTTGAACAGTCCGCCCGCCGCGAAGGAGATCAGCAGGCCGAACAGGGCGATGTGGAAGACCAGGTTGCCGGCCTCGCGCAGGAAGCCCTTCTCCGAGGCGACCGCCGGGCCGGCGACCCGGGTGCGGAAGCGGCGGCCGCGCAGCGCGCGCTCGGCGGCGGCGAGCACCGCCTCCGGGGCGGCCTCGGTGCGCCAGGTCGCGTGGGCCGGGAGCCGGGTGAGGTGGCGCGGGGCGGCCGGGGGCTTGGCGCGCAGCTGGCCGACGAACTGCCAGCTGCGCGGGATGATGCAGCCGGCGAGCGAGACGAACAGCAGGATGTAGATCGCCGAGAACCACACCGAGCTGTAGACGTTGAACAGCCCGAGCTTCTCGTAGAACGGGGCCAGCGTGGTGTGGGCGGCCTTGAAGTCCTGCGCCTTGATCTCGTCGACGGCGGTCTGCGGCACCAGCGAACCGGGGACGGCGGCCAGCGACAGCAGGAAGAGGAGGATCAGCGCCACCCGCATCGAGGTGAGCTGGCGCCAGGTCCAGCGCACCCAGCCCCAGATCTCGCGGCCGGTCCAGGCGAGCGCGCCGGCCGGGCCCGGAGCGCGGACTCCGCCGAAGGAGCCGGGAACGGCCTGGCCGAGGTCCTCGACGGGAGCGGTCGACAGCTGTGCGCCGGCCGCGCCGAGGTCGGCACCGGTGTCCGCGGCCTGGCCGGGAGCGGTCCCCGCGGTGTCTTTGGAGGTCATGGATCAGATCCCTGGGGTGAAGCCGCTCGACCAGATCTGCATCTGGTAGACGATGTGGTCCCACACGCCGGTGACGAGCAGCACGCCGACGGCCACGAGCATGCCACCGCCGGTCCGGATCACCCACACGTAGTGGCGCTTGACCCAGCCGAAGGCGCCGAGCGCGCGGCGGAAGGCGACGGCCGCCACGATGAACGGCAGGCCGAGACCAAGGCAGTAGACGGCGGTCAGCAGCGCGCCGCGGCCCGCGCTGGCCTCGTTGAAGGCGAGTGCCTGGACGGCGGCCAGGGTCGGGCCGATGCACGGGGCCCAGCCCACCCCGAAGAGCACACCGAGCAGCGGGGCGCCCACCAGACCCATCGCGGGCCTGCGGTGGAAGCGGAACTCGCGCTGCGTGATACCGCCCACCAGGCCCATGAAGGCCAGGCCCATGACGATCGTCAGCGCGCCGAGCACCTTGGTGATGACCGTCTTGTGCTCCTGCAGCGTCCAGCCGAAGTTGCCGAACAGCGCCCCGCCGGAGACGAAGACGGCGGTGAACCCGACGACGAACAGCGACGCGCCCGCCACCATCCGGCCACGGCGCGCCTCGGCCAGGTCGGTGCCGGTGACCCCCGTCACATACGACAGGTAGCCGGGGACGAGCGGCAGCACGCACGGGGAGAAGAACGAGACCAGACCGCCGAGGAGCGCGATCGGCACGGCGGCGAGCAGGGCTCCGTTCAGCACGGTCTCGTTGGCGCCGACGGCGAGTGCGCTCACGTCACTTCTCCGCGACGACCGGGTCGAGGGCCTCGTGCAACTCGTCGGCGCTGAGCTCCTTCAGCGCCCGCACGGCGATCCTCCCCTGCCGGTCGATGATCAGCGTGGAGGGGATGGCCTGCGGGTTGACGCTGCCCTTGGGGAAGCGCAGCACCAGGTCGCCGGAGGGGTCGTAGAAGCTCGGGAAGGGGATGCCGAACTCCTTCTCGAAGGCCTTGGCCTGGGCGGTCTGCAGATCGCGGGTGTTGATGCCGACGAACTGCACGCCCTTGCCCTCGGTCTCCTTCGCCACCTTGGCCAGGTGCGGCGCCTCGGCCCGGCAGGGCGGGCACCACGAACCCCAGATGTTGAGGACGACGACCTTGCCCTTGTAGTCGGCCAGGCTCAGCGGCGCGCCCTCGACGGACTTCCCCGCGAGCTCGGGCGCCGCGATCCGGTGGCCCTGCTCGACCACGGAGATCTCGCCCGTGCCGCCGACGTAGTTCGTTCCGGAGCCGGTGCCGTTGGAGGACGCGGTGGAGGTCGAGCAGGCCGTGACGGCCAGCGCGAGCGCGGCTGCCCCGGCGAGTGCCGCGGCACCGCGGAGCGGACGGCGTCGGAGGGCGCGCGTAGGACTCATGTGAAAAGTTTCGCATGAGGCCACCGGCGATCTTACGCACCCCCGACACCTTTGCCCAAAGCGGCAAATGCCCCAAGTAAGGGTCGCTTAATCGCGCCGCGCGGCCCGGCGCGCGGCCCCTGACGAGGTCTGTGCGAGTCGCCCGTCAGGGCGACGCCGGACGGGGGACGGCACGGGGGACGACGCGGGGGACGACGCGGGGCCGCCGGCCCGCCCTACGAAGGGGACGTGGTGGAGGAGGACGGACTGAGGGAACGTTCCTGCGCGAGGAACCGGCGCCAGCCGCCCGCCGGCCGCTGCCCCGGCCCGAGCGTGCGCAGCTTCTCCAGGACCGCCGGGTCCTGCGCGTCCAGCCAGTCCGCGAACTGGCGGAACGACACCAGTCGCACGTCCTGGTGGTCGGCGATCCGGCGCAGCGCCTCCTCCACGGCGTCCATGTAGATCCCTCCGTTCCACTGCTCGAAGTGGTTGCCGATGAACAGCGGCGCGCGGTTGGTCTCGTACGCCCGGCGGAAGCCCGCCAGGTAGGCGTCGCGGGCCTGCCGCTGCCAGGCGGGGTAGTGGGCGGGGTTGCCGCGGGTGGAGTTGACCGACTGGTTGGCCAGCATGTTGTAGTCCATCGAGAGCACCTCGAAGGAACGGCCGGGGAAAGGTATCGCCTGGAGCGGCAGGTCCCACAGCCCGTGCTTCCTGCCCGGCCACATCTGCGAGCCCCCCGGCCCGCTGGCGTCGTACCGCCAGCCCAGGCCGGCCGCGGTGGGCAGCAGCGAGCTCTGGCCCAGCAGGCACGGCGTACGGCCGCCGACCAGTTCCTTGCGGTAGTCGAAGGGCAGCGGGGGCAGGTCGGTGAAGCCGGTGTGGGTGCGCCAGTTCTCCACGAAGCCGACGGCCTGTTCTATCTCGTCGCGCCAGTCGGCCGGGCTCCAGCGGCCCACCGAGCCGGAACCCGCGCAGAAGTGGCCGTTGAAGTGCGTGCCGATCTCATGGCCTTCGAGCCAGGCCAGCCGCACCTGCTGCAGGGTGGCGCGTATGTGGGCGTCGGTCAGATAGCCGATGTCGCAGGCGCCGACGCGGTTGCGTGGCGGCTTGTAGAGCCGCTTCTTCGACTCGGGGAGCAGGTAGACGCCCGAGAGGAAGAAGGTCATCTTCGCGTCGTGCTCCAGGGCGATCTTGCGGAAGCGCTCGAAGAGGCCGTTGTCCAGCTCGCCCGCCCCGTCCCAGGAGAAGACCACGAACTGCGGCGGCGTCTGCCCCGGTTCGAGGCGCTCCACCACCGGCTGGTGCGGCTGAGGCCCGGTGTCGGCCGTGGAACCGTCGCCGATCGTCCGTACCGACGGGGACGGGGAGGCGGAGGCGGAGGGCCGCCCCTTCGACCCGCTCACGGACGGGGTCGGCGGGGCCCCGGCGGCCCCGTGGCCGCCACCGGGGCGGTGCCCGGCGCAGCCCGCCAGCCCCGCCGCGGCCGCCCCCGCCGCCAGTCCCAGCACCCCTCGACGGCTGATGTCCCGCATGCCACGCCCCAATCCGTTGTCCGCCTCGACTCACCACACTGGATGTCGAGCACGTGCTGCGGGTTCCCCGTGGATGCGTGAACGCGACGCGGCGGGCACGCGTCGCGCCATGCGGCGGCGGACGTCGCGAGCCGCCGAAGGCGCCGGTCGCCGTGACCGGCGCCTTCGGGGGAGTCGCGGATGCCGGGGCACGACCGGCAGTGCCGCCTTCAGCCGTCGGCCCTGGGGCGCCAGGGTGCGTCGCCGAGCCCTCCGAGGAGCCGCTGCGAGGAACCCGCCACGAGCAACCCGCCACGAGCAACCCGCTGCGGGAGGACGCTACGCCGTGCGCGCACCGCGCCCGAGGGCGCCCCCGACCGGAGGCCGGGGACCCCTTCAAGAGCGCGGGCTCAGGCGCCGAAGCCCTTGCTGCCGCCCTTGACCGGCTTGGCCCCGGCCAGCAGATGCGGGGGAACGAGGTCGCGGGCGGGCTCGGAGTAGCCGACGGAGACGATCCGGTCGTCCTCGAAGGTGAAGGACGTCAGGCTCGCCAGGGTGCACTGCCGCTTGCGCGGGTCGTGCCACAGGCGCCGCCCCTCGACGGCGCTGCGCACGATCCAGATCGGCAGCTGGTGGCTGACGCACACCGCCTCGTGGCCGCGGGCCGCGTCCCTGGCCGCCTCCAGCGCGGCCGTCATACGGACGACCTGGTCCGCGTACGGCTCGCCCCAGCTCGGCCGCAACGGGTTGACCAGGTGCTTCCAGTTGGCGGGGCGCTTGAGCGCGCCGTCGCCGACGCCGAAGGTCTTGCCCTGGAAGACGTTGTCGGCCTCGAGCAGCCGCTCGTCCGTGGCGATGTCCAGGCCGAGCACGGCGGCGATGGGCGCCGCGGTCTCCTGGGCGCGCTCCAGCGGCGAGGCGACGACATGGCGGATGTCGCGGCCCGCGAGGTGCTCGGCGACCCGGTCGGCCATCTTCCGGCCCAGGTCGGACAGGTGGTATCCGGGAAGACGCCCGTAGAGCACGCCGGTGGGGTTCTCCACCTCGCCGTGCCGCATCAGGTGGACGATCGTGATCTCGCTCATGCCGTGGCCTCCGCGGCGGCGCGGGCGGCGGCCGGCAGGGCGGCTGCGATGCGCTCGACGGCGGCGGAGTCGTGCGCCGACGACACGAACCACGACTCGAAGGCGGAGGGCGGCAGATACACGCCCTGCGCGAGCATCGAGTGGAAGAAGGCGGTGAAGCGGAACGCCTCCTGCTTCCGGGCCTCGTCGTAGTCGGTCACCTTCTCCTCGGTGAAGAAGACGGAGAACATGTTGCCCGCGGTCTGCAGGCTGTGCGCCACCCCCTCCTTGGCGAGGGCGGCGGAGACCAGACCCGAGACCTCCGCGGCGACGGAGTCGACCCTCTCGTACACCGCGTCGTCCAGCAGCCGCAGTTGGGCGAGGCCCGCGGCGGTCGCCACCGGATTGCCGGAGAGCGTGCCCGCCTGGTAGACGGGGCCGGCGGGCGCGAGGTGCGCCATCACGTCGGCACGGCCGCCGAAGGCCGCGGCGGGGAAGCCGCCGCCCATCACCTTGCCGAAGGTCATCAGGTCGGGGCGGACGCCGTCGATGCCGTACCAGCCGGCCTTCGAGACGCGGAAGCCCGTCATGACCTCGTCGGAGACGTACAGCGCGCCGTTGTCCCGGCAGAGGTCCGCCAGGCCCTGGTTGAAGCCCTCGAGCGGCGGCACGACGCCCATGTTGCCGGGCGACGCCTCGGTGATCACACAGGCGATCTCGCCGGGGTGGGCGGCGAACGCGGCCCGTACGGCCTCGAGGTCGTTGTAGGGCAGCACGATGGTGTCGCCTGCCTGCGCGCCCGTCACCCCGGGGGTGTCCGGCAACCCGAAAGTGGCAACCCCGGAACCCGCGGCGGCCAGCAGGGCGTCCACATGACCGTGGTAACACCCCGCGAACTTGATCACCTTGGCCCGGCCCGTGAACCCGCGCGCCAGGCGGATCGCCGACATGGTGGCCTCGGTGCCGGAGGAGACCAGCCGCACCTGCTCCACCGGCGCGACGCGCGCCACGATCTCCTCGGCCAGTTCCACCTCGCCCTCACCGGGCGTGCCGAAGGAGGTACCCCGCGCAACCGCCTCCTGCACGGCGGCGATCACCTCGGGGTGGGCGTGTCCGAGGATCATCGGCCCCCACGAGCAGACGAGGTCGACGTACTCCCGGCCATCCGCGTCCTTGAGATAAGGACCCGTTCCGGACACCATGAACCGGGGCGTGCCGCCCACCGCGCGAAAGGCGCGTACCGGGCTGTTCACCCCGCCCGGGGTCACGGCGGCTGCTCGATCGAACAAGGTCTGGGAAACTGGCGCGTCGTAGGCGTACGGATAGCTCACACACACATGCTCTCAAATGCCGGGCGTTGCGCGGCGAGGTATCGACCGTGCATCTGAGACGATGATCGGGTTGCGCGGTTGGGTCTGCGGATGGTCGGGTAGTGGAATGCAGCGCGGTGGCGAACGCGGCGACGTGGGCGACGGGGCGGACGACCCCGACGCCGAGCGCGCCCGCCCCACCGGCCGGCGCCGCCGGCCGCAGAGAGAGCGCGACAAGGCCGTCGAGAACAGCGGGAGCAGGGGTGGCCGAGTGGGGGTGACCTACAAGTACTTCGGCGCGCCCGACGGCGCCACCGCCGCTCGGGTCCCCATCTCGATGCGCCCGGAGGAACTCGGCGGCGACGAGCTGGGTCAGGGCATGTACACCAAGGTCAAGCCGGAGACCCTGGCCGCCATGGTGCTGACGGGTATCGAGGGCATACCTCCGGCGAAGGTCCCGCCCTTGGAACTCGTCGTCCTCCACCCCGACTACGCCGTCGTCAAGCTGCCCCCCTCCGTCGTCGAGCCCTTGCGCAAGGCCGGCGAGGAGTCACTCGGCGCCGCCGCCTTCATCTGGTCCACCGTCCCGGACCGCCGCGGTCCGCGGGACGCGTTCGTGATCTACAAGATGCTGCACGAATGGCAGGACTTCGCCCGGCGCTGCCACGAGAGCGGGCACCAGCTGTACTGCCTGGTGTGGCCGTGACGGGCGCCGGGCGGGTACCGCCTCACCGGCGTGTGCGCTGACGGTCAGACCACCACCACGACGACGCCGTTGTCATAGCCGTAGCCGTAGCCGCCGTAACCTCCGTAGCCGTAGCCGTAGCCGCAGTCGTCGAAGTGGTGGTTGTACCGCCATCCGTAACCCCAGTCGCCGTAGCCCCGGCAGCCGTCCCCGTGCGCGACGACGGACTGGTGCGAGGCGGGGGCCGCCTGCTGCGGCGCCGCGCCGGCCGCGCCGGCTCCGACGAGGGCCAGGATCGGTGCCGCGAGAGCCGCTGCGGCGACGCGGCGGATGGTCATGCTCTGGACGCGCATTGTCGTTCCCCCTTCGATGCGGGAGACGTCGGCGCCGGTCGCGGGCGACCGTGCGCGGGCCGCACCAGCCGATGCGCCAGGCACTGGTGCGACGGGGGTGCGGCCGGACCTCGTGGTCGCGGACGCACCATCACAGATGTGACATGCCGTACGGGATGCGGCTCATAAGAGTCATCCTCTGTGACGAACCCTAGATTCCATTACTCCGCGCAGTCAATACATACGGCGAAATCCCTTGATTCCGTACTTTTTTCCTGCTCTGGGAATTCTCTTAGTGGCCGAGAGCGACAAATCCGGTGACCGTCCGTCGCCGGACCCTCGAGTACGGCGGTCTTGCGAGCACCGCCGCCAAGGCGCGCCGGCGAGGGGCGCTTCGGCTCGGCGGCCCGCGGCCGCCGGAGCGAACTCGCCCGGGCCGCCGACCCGTTGGCCGCGCCACGGGAGGCCGGCCGAACGCGGCGCCCGATCCGCCGCTCCCGGCTGCCCTCGATGGCCGGGGGTGCGGCGCGCGGACACACTGGAAATACGGGACCTGTGAAGGGCGAGACCCATGCGGGAGGCACCAGCATGCCGGTGTACGAGATGCGCGCGGAGTACGACACCGAGGACGGCACCCCGGCCGGTGACAACCCGTTGCGGGTCTGGCACATGGTCGAGGACGGGGCCGCGACCGGGCTGTGCGGCAGGGAGCTGTCCCCCGCGGCGGCCGTACAGCCCGAGGACGTGTGGGGCACGCCGCAGGCGCAGCCCTTCTGCCACAGCTGCGGCGCCCTGTACTTGCGTCACACCGCCTGAAGCCGAGCGGCGCGGGACGGCCGCTCGAAACCCGCCCCGTACGGGAAACCCGCCATCCCGGGGCGGGTGGGGTGGCGGGTGGAATCATGGGCGGATGCTGCTCACCGAGATCGACGCCGTGGACTGGCCCGCCATACCCGCGCCGCCGCCGCGCCCTCGGACGGCCGGCGCCGCGGACGGGCCGCCGGCCGAGCGCCCCGATCCCGCGGCAGGGCTCAGGGCGCTGGCCGCGGCTCGCGACCTCGACGCGGTCACGGCCGCGGTGGCGGCCCTGATCAGTGGCTCCCTGCTCCGCGCGGTCGCGGGCGAGGTACTCCCCGGGGCCGTCGTCGCCGCCCCCTTCCTGCTGGACATCGCCGAACGCGGCCATCCGCACGCACGCGAGTCGGCGGTCGTCCTCCTCGACCGTGCCATGCGTTCCGCGCCGCTCGCCGGCTTCGGCCGCTTCCGCACGTCGGCCGGGCACGACGCCCCGTTGTGCTGCGCGATCGCCGAGCTGGTCCGCGCCCGCCGGGACGCGCTGGCGCGATGCGGCAGGTCCGGGGCGTATCTGCTCCAGGCGAGCCGCGCGCATTGGCGGTTCGACATCCGCGAGGCGTTCGGCGCCGCGGACGAGCCGGGCGTCGTGGTGGCCCTGGGCGTCCTGCGGGGCGGGCCGCCACCGCCGTCCTCGGGCGGCGAACTCCACCAGGCGGGCGCGGTGACCGCGGTCGGCGCCGTGGGCGTCGAGTGCCCTCCCGTGGACGCGACGCGGGACGCCTGCCTGCGTCTGTCCGGCCTTCCGGCCGGTGCGGTCGGCGAGGGCGGCCTGACCGGCGCCGTGCTCTACCCGGCGGTGTGCGGTGACCGTGCCGACTGAGCCGGCCGGCGGCTGGGAGCCGGGGGCGGCGGGAGTGCTGCGGCTGCCGTCGGGGCGGCTGGTGCGCGGACGGGGGCTGCGCCGTCCGCTGCCGCCCGGGCCGGTCCCGACGTTCGCGCTCCACCTGCTCGGCCACGAACCCCCGGCGGTGGCCTGGGAGAGCCGATGGGTGCGCTGGCCGGACTTCCGCCTGCC
This sequence comes from Actinacidiphila sp. bgisy167, assembly GCF_057707665.1. Lineage (NCBI taxonomy): Bacteria > Bacillati > Actinomycetota > Actinomycetes > Kitasatosporales > Streptomycetaceae > Actinacidiphila > Actinacidiphila sp. bgisy167. Next base: position 164,702 of record NZ_JBYIQP010000001.1, read on the forward strand.
GGCCGACCGCGCCGCCGCAGCGGAGGCGCTGCGCGAGGCGTGGCGCCGGGCGGCGGACGAACGGGTGGAGGTCGCCTGCGGCGGCGGGCTCGGGCGTACGGGGACGGCCCTCGCGTGCCTGGCGGTGCTGGACGGGGTGCCCTCCGGCGAGGCCGTCGCCTATGTGCGGGAGCACTACGCCCGGCGCGCGGTGGAGACGCCGTGGCAGCGCCGTTGGGTGGCGCGCTTCTGACGCCGTTCCCGTCGACGCGCCGCCCACCCATACCGAAGGCGCTGGCAGCAGGGCGGCATCACCTCGGCGGGCGATGCCGACGAGATCCCGCGCTACGCCCGGTCAGCGCCGGGTCGGGCCGGTGCGGCACCGCACCGTGCCCCATCCTCCGCACATCTGGACTGTTCCCGGGCCACTTTCATATGGCAATCTCATCCTCACGTCATACGCTCAGACCCCACGTCCCCCACGCTCACCTCTCATCCCCACGTTCCTCAGGATCGACGAAGAGAAGACCGCCGTGGCGTCCCTCCCCCTCACCCTGGCGGCTCGTCTGCTGCCCACCGCCATACTCGCCATCGTCGGCTGGACGATGGCCTCCTCACCCTCCGAGGAGATCGGCCCCGCGTCGGCGCACGGAACCCGCCCCGGCTCCACCGCGCCGTCCGGCTCGAACTCCGGGTCCGGTCCCGGTTCGGACTCCGGCTCCGCTTCCGGACCGGACGCCGCGAAAGACGCGCCCGCCACGTACTCCAAGCCGCCCTCGCCGTGTAACGCGATCAAGGCCGCCACCATCAAGAAGCTGGTGCCGGAGGCCAAGACGGCGGGCAAGCCGCTGCCCTTGACCGATCCGGCGCACCGCACCGGCTGCTCGTGGAACGCCCTCAAGGGCTTCGACTACCGCTGGCTCGACGTGACCTTCGAGGTGTCGGCGACCGGCGGCGGCCAGGACGCCGAGGCGGCGGCCAAGGCCTCGTACAAGCGCCTGAAGAACCCGAAGGCCGCCGCGGCGACCGGCATCGGCGACGAGGCGTCCGTCTCGGTCGAGCTGACGACCGAGGACAAGCAGCAGACGCGCGAGGCGGTCGTGGTGTTCCGCAAGGGCAACGCGGTGGTGACGGTCACCTACAACGGCAGCGACTTCGAGACCAAGAAGGCGCCGTCCGACTCCGTGATCCGCGCCGGCGCCCTGACCGTGGCCAAGGACGCCCTCGCCGGGCTCGGCCCGGGCACCAACGTCGAGGGCGACCAGAGCGCCTGAGGCGGGGCGGCGGACCACCCGATGGACCGCCCGCCGTACGAGAGCCGCGCGCGGCGGGCCGCCGCGCGCGGCACCGGGGCGGCCGCGGCCGGCTGACGCCGGACGGTGCCGGGTCCGCGACCGGCCGCGTACCGGCCGACCTGGCCGACCGCCCCGCGGGGGCCCGGCGCCACCCGGCCTATGCTGCAGGCATGGGCGGTCCCGGCCCCTCCGCGACCCCCGACCTCCCCGACCGGCGAAAGGCAGCACGACCATGAGCCCCCGTACCGCAGTCGTGACCGGCGCGAGCAGCGGCATCGGCGCCGCCACCGCCCGCAGGCTCGCCGAAGCCGGCTACCACGTCGTGCTCACCGCCCGCCGCGCCGACCGCCTGGAGGCGCTCGCCAAGGAGATCACCGACGCGGGTCACTCCGCGGCGGCCGTCGCCCTCGACGTCACCGACCGCGCCGCCGTGGACGCGCTCGCCGCCTCGCTGGACCGCGTGGACGTGCTCTTCGCCAACGCCGGGGGCGCGCTCGGCGCGGACTCCGTCGCCACGGCCGACCCGGAGGAATGGCGCACGATGTACGAGGTCAACGTCCTCGGCGTGCTCCACACCGTCCAGGCCTTCCTGCCGGGGCTGATCGCCTCGGGCGACGGCACCGTGGTCGTGCTCTCCTCCACGGCCGCCTTCACCCCGTACGAGGGCGGCGGCGGCTACGTGGCGGCCAAGCACGGCGCCCACGCCCTCGCCGGCACGCTCCGCCTGGAACTGCTCGGCGAGCCGGTCCGCGTGATCGAGATCGCCCCCGGCATGGTGAAGACCGAGGGCTTCGCGCTCACCCGCTTCCACGGCGACCAGGAGAAGGCCGCCGCCGTCTACGCGGGCGTGGCCGAGCCCCTCACCTCCGAGGACATCGCCGACACCGTCACCTGGGCGGTCACCCGCCCGTCGCACGTCAACGTCGATCTGCTGGTCGTCCGCCCCCGCGCCCAGGCCGCACAGCACCGGGTGCACCGGGAGCCGCAGGGATGACGGCCGCGGCGGGCCGCGCGGTCGGCGCGGCCCGCAGGGTCCGCCCCGACCGGGCTCACCCCTTGACGCAGACGACCTGCTTGAGCTTCGCGACGACCTCCACGAGGTCGCGCTGCTGCTCGATCACCTTCTCGATCGGCTTGTAGGCACCCGGGATCTCGTCCACCACACCCGAGTCCTTGCGGCACTCGACGCCCTTGGTCTGCTCCTCCAGGTCCCGCGTGGAGAACCGCTTCTTCGCCGCGTTGCGGCTCATCCTGCGGCCCGCGCCGTGCGAGGCGGAGTTGAAGGCGTCGGCGTTGCCGAGGCCGCGGACGATGTACGAACCCGTGCCCATAGAGCCCGGGATGATGCCGTGGTCGCCGCTGCCGGCCCTGATCGCGCCCTTGCGGGTGACGAGCAGGTCCATGCCGTCGTAGCGCTCCTCCGCCACGTAGTTGTGGTGGCAGGAGATGACCTCGCCGAAGGTGACCTTGGCCTTGCGGAACTCGCGCCGCAGAACCTCCTGGAACAAGGCCATCATGATCGCGCGGTTGCGCTTCGCGTAGTCCTGCGCCCAGAACAGGTCGCGCCGGTAGGCCGCCATCTGCGGGGTGTCCGCGACGAAGACGGCCAGGTCGCGGTCGACCAGGCCCTGGTTGTGCGGCAGCTTCTGGGCCTGCTCGATGTGGTACTCGGCGAGTTCCTTGCCGATGTTGCGCGAGCCGGAATGCAGCATCAGCCAGACCGCGCCCTCCTCGTCGAGGCAGACCTCGATGAAGTGGTTGCCGGAGCCGAGGGTGCCCATCTGCTTCGTCGCGCGCTCGTGCCGGAACCTGACGGGCTCGGCCAGGTCGTCGAAGCCGTCCCAGAAGCGGTCCCAGCCGGCCGTCGGCAGGCCGTACAGCCGGGCGGGGTCTACGGCCTCGTCGTGCATGCCGCGGCCGACCGGGACGGCCTGTTCGATCTTGGAGCGCAGCCGCGAGAGGTCGCCGGGCAGGTCGTTCGCCGTCAGCGACGTCCGCACGGCGCTCATGCCGCAGCCGATGTCCACGCCGACCGCCGCCGGGCAGACCGCGCCGTGCATCGCGATCACCGAGCCCACCGTGGCGCCCTTGCCGTAGTGGACGTCGGGCATGACGGCGAGGCCCTTGATCCACGGCAGCGAGGAGACATTGCGCAGCTGCTGCATGGCGACGCCCTCGACCGCGGCCGGGTCGGTCCACATGCGGATCGGCACCCGCACTCCGGGCACTTGTGTGTACGACATCTCGGTGTCCCCCTGGGACGAACGGCGGAAACCATCAGGACAACGCAAACAACACGTCTCGATGGAAAGCGAAATAAAGGGCGAAGTCGGCCATAAGGCCCCATGATTCGGCGACGGCCGCAGCGCGTGCGGTAGACATTGTGTCTACCCGTCGCCCACTCCCGCCAAGGGATTTACGCGGGCGCCGGACCGATCGCCGGAGGAAAGGGCCACCTCAAGTGCTGCCAACGGGAGACCGCGACCACCGGATTCGGGGCCTGGCGGCCGCGGCATGCACGACCGTGCTCGCCGTCGCCGCGCTGGCCGGGTGCACCGGGTCCGGCGGCAGCGGGGAGGGCGCACGCAACGGCGACACCGCGGGCGGCAGGCAGTCCACCCCGGCGGCCCCGCCCGGCCGCTACCGGGTGCTGCCCGAGCCCTGCGGCGCCCTGGCCCGCCCGACCCTCGAGAAGTTCGTCCCGGACGCGGACGACTACGCGGGCGAGGCGGCCGTGACGTTCGACACGGACCGCAAGGCGGGCTGCGCGTGGACCGGCCGCACCGAACTCGGCAACCGCTATCTGCGCATCGATCTCGAGCGCGTCGTGTCGTACGACACGTCCGTCAGCGACGAGGACCAGGCCGCGGCGGACTACGGCAGCCGGGCCGCCGCCGCCCACATCCCGTCCGCCACGCCACCGGCCGACGCCTCCGCCTCGGCCACCACCGAACCGCCCGGACCGCCGACCGGGAGCCCGACGGCCCCGGACACCGCCTCGCCGACCGCGACGGCCGCCGGCGGCGGCACCTCCCCTCGCACCCTCGACGACCTCGGCGACGGGGCCTTCCTCGACGACGTCCTCAAGAACCGGAACTCCGGACCCCACCGCGACGTCACCGTGGTCTTCCGCATGGCGAACGTTCTGGTCACCGTCGAACTCTCCCAGTGGTCTACGGACAAATCGGTCGAACCGCCCAGCGAGGAGCTGCAGCTGGGCGCCCGGCAGATCGCCTCCGAGCTGGCAGATCAACTCGACGAATGAGGCGAGGCGCGTAGTCTGGCCGTTTGTGCCATGACATGACGCGCAACGAAATGAGCGAAGGATCCATGCACCGATCAGCCCCGCACCTCGCCCGCCTGCTCGTGGGCGCGGCCGTGCCGGTGATGCTCGTCGCCGGCTGCTCATCCGGCTCGGACTCGTCGAAGGACGACGCGCGGAAGGCCGCCGCCCCCTCGGCCCCGGTCTCGGCCCCCGCGTCGGCGTCCGCGTCACCGTCGGCCGGCGCGGCGACCCCCGCCACGTTCGCCGCACTCCCCGACCCCTGCCGGGTCATCGGCGCCAAGACCGTCAAGTCCCTGGTGCCCAAGGCGAAGAAGCCGGCGGGAATCCCCGCGCACTCCGCGGAGCGCGACGAGCGCGGCGGCTGCTCGTGGAACGGCCTGGACGGCTACCAGTACCGCTGGTTGGACGTCTCCCTCCAGCGCTACGACACGGTCGCCGGTCTCGGCTCGGCAAAGGAGCAGGCCGAGGAGCGCTACGCCGAGCAGGTCGCCGCGGCCGTCAAGGCCAAGGGCGCCAGGAGCGAGCCGGTCACGGACGGCGCGTGGGACGCGGGCACCGCGGTCACCTCGACGTCGAAGAAGGACAAGGAGGAGTACCGGGAGGTCACGGTCGTCGCCCGCACCCGGAACGCCGTGCTGGTGCTCACCTACAACGGCGCGGGCCTCGAGAAGGCGAAGCCCCCGGCCGAGTCCGGACTGAAGGCCGACGCGCTCAAGGCGGCCAAGGAGGCGGCCACCGCGGTCGCGGCGGCGAACGCGTAACAACTGCCGTACCCGCTGTACCGATTCACCCCGTTTGGGCAGCCTGCCCGTCGCCTCGTGTGGCAGGCTGGGCGGGCCAGTTTCCGAGCCTGGGAGGGTCGCGGGTGTCCGCGATACGTTTGAACCGGACGCACCGGATCCTGATCGGTGTGGTCGTCACGGGCGCGGTGGTCATCGCCGCGATCGGCTTCGCGGGCTCGTACGCGGCCGTACGCGAGCTGGCACTGCGCAAGGGCTTCGGCGCCTTCGCCAACGTCTTCCCGATCGGCATCGACGCCGGGATCGTCGTCCTGCTCGCGCTCGACCTGCTGCTGACCTGGCTGCGCATCCCCTTCCCGCTGCTGCGCCAGACGGCATGGCTGCTGACAGCGGCGACGATCGCGTTCAACGGCGCGGCGGCCTGGCCCGACCCGCTCGGCGTCGGGATGCACGGCATCATCCCGATCCTCTTCGTCGTCGCGGTGGAGGCGGCCCGGCACGCCATCGGCCGCATCGCCGACATCACCGCCGACAAGCACATGGAGTCGGTCCGGATCACCCGGTGGCTGCTGGCCCCCTTCGCGACCTTCCGCCTGTGGCGGCGCATGAAGCTGTGGGAGCTGCGCAGCTACGAAGAGGTCATCCGGGTCGAGCAGGAACGCCTTGTCTACCGTGCCCGGCTGCGCGCCCGCTACGGCCGTTCCTGGCGCCGCAAGGCCCCGGTCGAAGCCCTGATGCCGCTGAAGCTCGCCCGGTACGGGGTGCCGCTGGAGCAGACCGCGGCCCTCGGCCTGGCCGCCGCGGGCATCGACCCCCCGGCGGCCGGCCAGGCGTCGGCGCCCGTCGGCCTCACGGCGACTGCCATCGAGCCGCGGCCCGCGCAGGCCGCGGCCCCTGCCGTCGCAGTGCCGGATCACGAGTCCAGGGCCGTCCGGACGGTGACGCCCGCCCAGGCACCGATGCCGAGCAATGCGGCGGAGGAGCCGAACCCGTGGTTCGCCGCTCCTCAGTCCGTGCATTCCCAGGGCGGCTACGACCCGCACGAGCCGTCCACATATGGCTCGCGACAACAGGCCGTCGCCAACGACGAAACGCAACAACAGCCCGTTGGGAGCGAAGCGCCGCAGCAGGCCCCGGTCCCGCACCCTCGCGCCCCTGAGCCCGATCCTGCTCCGACGCCAACGCCCGTGTCGGTCCAAGAGCAGGCCCCGGAGCCGCCCGTACAGGTCCCGAACGGCGCAGGTGGGACGCGCAACCTCGGCGAGCGCGGAACGGACGCAGTCCCGTCGGACGAGGACCTGTACCGGGTGTTCCGGCAGTCGATAGAAGGCGAGGGCATGCCCACGCCCGGCGCTTTCGCCGCGAACATCAAGGCGGTGTTCGGGCTGCAACTCCAGGCCCGGGATCTGAACCAGTACCTGGAGCGGTTCGCGGCCCGTCTCAACAATGAGCTGATGGAGGACCACATCGCATAGGTGCGAGGTTCAATGCCCTCCGCGCCAGCGGGCGCCCGCCGCGTGCTGGTGGGCGCGCACGATGGTGGAGTCCACCGACACGTCCCAGTCGATCTCGCCCACCGCATCGGCCATGGCCCGCACGTGCTGCAGCAGGCGTTCCCAGGTGCCGTCCGCCGACCATCACCGGCGCCGCTCACAGATCGTCTTCCACGGCCCGAACCGCTCGGGCAGATCACGCCACGGCGCCCCGGTCCGCGCCCGGTGGAGGATCCCGTCGATCACCTGTCGATGATCTCGCCAACGCCCGCACCGTGCGTCACTCCCCGGCAGGTGCGCCTGAGCCGGTCCCACTCGGCATCCGTGAGATCGCCGCGTTCATGCCGCCCCACAGGGCCCCCTCAGGCGGAACCCGAGCGGCCCGCGACAAAAGCCGCGCATGTGACAAACACATGATCGGCCGGACAGCTCCTAACCGGCGGCCGAGGCCGTGACCACTGCCGGCGCCAGGAGGCCACCACGTCGGACGCCGACAGCAGCCGGACCCGCGCCGCGTCGAGGGACCCCGGGTGCAGGGCGAACGCCTCGCCGCCCTCGGGCAGGTCGAGGTCGCCGCGCAGCAGGTAGGCCAGCAGGGCTGCCTCCGGAGCACGGCGCTGCTGGAGACCCGCGACCGGGCGGACCTGGCGTGGCTGCCGGGGCGGATCCCGGGGCGGGAGACAAAGGCCCGTGTACTGGCCTGGCTGCTGGCGGACCCCGCCGCATACGCCACGGCTGTCCCCGCCGTCACGGCCGCGTCGACACCGCGACGGACGTGCTGCGGCTGCTCGTCGTGCGCTCGGGCGACCCGGGCCTGGTCGACCCGCCGCGGCTGCGCACCGTGCCGAGGCCGCTGCGGCGCCCCGTGAGCCGCCCCGCGTGCGACGACCACCCGCTGCTGGGCCCTAGCCTGCGGTGCCCCTCCACCGCGTTCGAATATTCGCACCCCCACACGCACGACGGCGGCGGGTGGCCGTGCCATCCGCCGCCGTCACGTACGCGTCCGCCGGCTCAGCTCGCCGAGAGCAGTTCCCGCACCCGCTCCTGACCCACCGCCAGCAGCAGCGTGGGCAGCCGAGGCCCGGTGTCCCGGCCGACCAGGAGCCGGTAGAGCAGAGCGAAGAAGGAGCGCTGGGCGACCTTCATCTCCTGCGTCGGCTTGGCGTCGGGCGCGAAGCCCGCCTGGATCTTCGGCACGCCGTAGACCAGGGTGGTCAGCCCGTCCAGCGACCAGTGCTCGGCGAGCCCGTCCACCAGCAGCTTCAGGGCCTCCCGCTCCTCCCCGGACAGGGCCGCGAGCGCCTCGCTGTCCGGCTCGGTGCGCACCTGGGTGCGGGCCTCGGGCTCCACGTGGGTGTTCACCCAGCGCTCGGCGCAGTCCAGCCGCGGCCGGGCCTCGTCCAGCGAGGTCAGCGGGTGCTCCTGGTCGAAGTCGCGCAGGATGCGCAGCGTCTGCTCCTCGTCCCCGGTGGTGATGTCCAGGACCGAGGCGAGGGTGCGGTACGGCAGCTTGCGCGGGGTGGTCGGCAGTTCCCCGCTCGCGGTGCCCGCGGCACGCGAGTGCACCGCGACGTCCACCGGGGCGGCCGTGCCCTCGGCGACCTTGCGCTCCAGCGCGTCCCACTCGTCGTAGGTGCGGGAGATCTCGTCGCCGAAGGAGATGTTGAACGCCTGGTTGGGCCGGCGGCGGGCGTACAGCCAGCGCAGCAGCTGCGGCTCCATGATCTGCAGGGCGTCGGCCGCGATCGGCACCCCGCCCTTGGAGCTGGACATCTTCGCCATGCCGCTGATGCCGACGAAGGCGTACATCGGGCCGATGGGCGGCTCTGCGCCGAAGATCTCGCGCACCAGCTGCTGACCCACCATCCACGAGGAGCCGGGCGACTGGTGGTCCACACCGGAGGGCTCGAAGTCCACGCCCTTGAAGGCCCAGCGCATCGGCCAGTCGACCTTCCACACCAGCTTGCCGCGGTCGAACTCGCTCAGCCGGACCGTCTCGCGGTTGCCGCAGGCCTGGCACTCGTAGGTGAGGTCGGTGGTGTCGTCGTCGTAGGCGACGACCGTGGTCAGGTCCTTGTCGCAGGCCGTGCAGTACGGCTTGTACGGGTAGTACTCGGGGGCCTGCGCGAGCGTGGCCTCCTCGTCGTCCTGCTCCTCGCCGCCGCCCTTCTTCTTCGTGCGGTAGCGGCCGAGCACCTCGTCGATCCGCCGGCGCTCGCGCATCGCGTGCAGGACCTGCTCGCGGTAGGTGCCGGAGGTGTACTCGACGGTCTGGCTGATCTCGGTGACCTCGACGCCCAGCGCCGCCAGCGCCTCCCGGAAGGGGGCCTTGAAGTGGTCGGACCAGGTCGCGTACGGGCTGCCCTCGGGGGCCGGCACGGAGGTCAGCGGCTTGCCGATGTGCTCGGCGTAGGACGGGTCGTAGCCGGCCGGCACCTTGCGGTAGCGGTCGAAGTCGTCCCAGGACAGGATGTGCTCGCAGGGCACACCGCGCCGCTTGATCTCGTCGGCGACCAGGTGCGGGACCATGATCTCGCGCAGGTTGCCCAGATGGATCGGCCCGGAGGGGCTGATCCCCGAGGCGACGATGATTTTCTTGCCCGGAGCCCGCCGCTCGGCTTCCGCGATGACGTCGTCCGCGAAGCGGGCGACCCAGTCGGCCTCGGTGCTCTGAGCCACTGTCTCGACTTCCTTCCACCTGTGCAGCGGGTAGCGCGGTACCCGGCAATTGTCCCAGAGAAAAATGAGTGGTAGCGCGTGGGATACTGAGGGTTGATCTCCGATCCCTTACAGGAAGCACGCATCCCATGGCCTCGGTCAACTCGCTTTCCGCCTCGATCCAGCAGCGCGTCGCTGACGCCCTCGGTGCCGACCCGCTGCTGCGACGTAGCGACCGGGCCGACTTCCAGGCCAACGGGGTGCTGGGCCTCGCCAAGCGCAGCAAGCAGAACCCGCGCGAGCTGGCCGCCCAGGTCGTCGAGGCCCTTCCGGCGGACGACGAGCTGATCGCCTCCGTCGAGGTCTCGGGCCCCGGCTTCCTGAACGTCACCGTCGCGGACGCCGCGATCACCCGGACGCTCGCCGCCCGGGCCGCCGACGACCGCCTCGGCGTGCCCGCGAAGCCCGAGCCCGGCATCACGGTGATCGACTACGCGCAGCCGAACGTTGCCAAGGAGATGCACGTCGGCCACCTGCGGTCCTCCGTGATCGGCGACGCGCTGGTCAACATCCTCGAGTTCGAGGGCGAGACGGTGGTCCGGCGCCACCACATCGGCGACTGGGGCACCCAGTTCGGCATGCTCATCCAGTACCTGGTGGAGCACCCGCACGAGCTGGACCACGAGTCCTCCGAGGCCGGCGAGGAGGCGGGCGAGGCCTCCATGTCGCGCCTGAACCGGCTCTACAAGGCCTCCCGGGCCCTCTTCGACTCCGACGAGGAGTTCAAGACCCGCTCCCGCAAGCGGGTCGTGGACCTGCAGGCCGGCGATCCGGAGACGCTGGCGATGTGGCAGCGCTTCGTCGACGAGTCGAAGATCTACTTCAACTCGGTCTACGACAAGCTCGACATCGAGATCCGCGACGAGGACGTCGTCGGCGAGTCCGGCTACAACGACATGCTCGTCGAGACCTGCAAGCTGCTGGAGGAGTCCGGCGTCGCCGTGCGCTCCAACGGCGCGCTGTGCGTGTTCTTCGACGACATCAAGGGCAAGGACGGCGAGCCCGTCCCGCTCATCGTGCAGAAGGCCGACGGCGGCTTCGGCTACGCCGCGACCGACCTGTCCGCGATCCGCAACCGCACCGCGGACCTGCACGCGGACACGATCCTCTACGTCGTGGACTCCCGGCAGGCGCTGCACTTCAAGATGGTCTTCGAGACGGCCAAGCGGGCCGGCTGGCTGACCGACGAGGTCACGGCGCTGCACATCCCGTTCGGCACGCTCCTCGGCAAGGACGGCAAGCCGTACAAGACCCGGTCCGGCGAGACCTTCCGGCTGGTCGACCTGCTGGACGAGGCGGTGGAGCGGGCTTCGGCCGTGATCGAGGAGAAGAACAAGGAAGGCAGCGAGAACGCCCTCACCCAGGAGGAGATCGCCGACCGCGCCAAGGAGGTCGGCATCGGCGCCATCAAGTACGCCGACCTGTCCACCTCGCTCGGCCGGGACTACGTCTTCGACCTGGACCGCATGGTCTCGCTCAACGGCGACACGAGCGTGTACCTGCAGTACGCGTACGCCCGTATCCGGTCGATCCTGCGGAAGGCCGGCGACGCGAAGCCGGCCGCCCACCCCGAGCTGCCGCTGGCGCCGGCCGAGCGGGCGCTCGGCCTGCTGCTGGACGAGTTCGCGGAGACCCTTGCAGCCGTCTCGGAGACGTACGAGCCGCACAAGCTGGCCTCCTACCTCTACGCACTGGCCTCGGCGTACACCACCTTCTACGACCAGTGCCCGGTGCTGAAGGCCGAGACCCCGGAGCTGCGGGAGAACCGCCTCTTCCTCTGCGACCTGACCGCCCGCACCCTGCGGCAGGGCATGGCGCTGCTCGGCATCCGCACGCCCGAGCGCCTCTGACGCGCCACGCGCCCGTACGACGGCGGCCCCGGCGGGAGTTCCCTCCCCCCGGGGCCGCCGTCGTCAGTGGCCGGCTCTACATTCACGGCCATGGCGATGCTCCCCAACCAGCTCCCGAAGCTCGCGCAGGACCCGTCCGGCCGCTCCCTGGGCCTCGACCTCCCGCCCGGCACACTCGTCGACGCCACCAGCGACGGCCGCTGGCCCGAACCGCTGCTCTGGCACGCGGAAGGGCCCGCCGAGCCCGGCTCCTGGGAACGACTGCTCCCCGCGCGGATGACGGCGGGGCTGCACCCGCTGCTGCTCTGCCTGGACGAGGCGCTGCCCGCCACCAGCCGACTGGACCCCGGAGCGATGTCCTATCCGGGCGACCACGACGCCGACGAGGTCCTCGCCGGCTTCTGGGACTTCGCGGAGGAGTCCGAGGACGAAGTGGCGGACCTGGTCGCCCCGTTCGGCCGGACGTGGCCCGGACTCGCCCCCGCCCGCCGGTTCGAGGCCGACCCGGACGCCCGGGCGGCCGAGGTCGCCGCGTCCGTGGTCGAGGCGGGGTGGTTCAAGGACCCCCGAGCGGCCCTCGTCCCCGCCCGGCGCAGCGCCGACGTCCCCGCCGCCATCGGCTGGACAGGGCCGTGCAACCACGAGTACGACGTGGCCCGGCTCTGCTCGGTCCTGCGCTCCTGGGAGGACCGGTTCGGCGTGCGCGTCGTGGCGCTCGCCTTCGACATGCTCGTTCTGTCCGTGGCCGCGCCGCCCGCCACCGTGGAGGAGGCCGAGGACGTGGCCGCCGAGCACTTCGCCTTCTGCCCGGACACCATCACCCAGGAGAGCGACTCGCTGCGCGCCTACGCCGGGTCCCTGGTGGACGCGCCCGCCTGGTCCTTCCGGTGGGTCTAGGCGGATCCCCGGCCGGGCCCGAGGGACGGGTGTCCTTCCCCGCGGTGGAAGGACACCCCCGAGACAACCCGGTCAGGACGGCTCAGCGGTGGAAGTGCCAACGGCGGTCGTGACGGTGGTACCAGCGCTGGTCGTAGCGGTGGTGGCGGTGGTGCCAGCGCGGGTGGTGCCGGTGGTTGCGGTGGTACCAGCGCCCGTCGCGCCCCCGGTCACGGCGGAACTCGCGGCCCGGGCCGCGGTCACCGACGTGCCGGTACTCGCCGCCCCGCTCCTGCGTCGCCTGGGTCGTGTGCGACACCGCCGCCGTCGGCGGCGTCGCTGCTTGGGCGGCTCCGGCGCCGCCCAGCAGGACGGCGGCCGCGACGCCCAGCGCGGCGGCGAATCGGGGAATCCGCATCGCGGTTCTCCTTTCACGGCGGAGGCTCTTGTGCCTCCGACTGCTGTGGACTTGCTGTGACTTTCCCACCCACATCAGCCGTTAAGTCGCAATCGCCACCAACGCCACTTGATGTAATGAAACAGCGGTCGATCCGGAACCGCGCCTTCCGCATCGGCGTCTCGCGCGCGATCCTTTCCAGGCATCGCGTCCGGGCAGGTCGGGAAGAACGCCGCCCTCCTTCTTCGACAGGCGACCGCCGCGGCTGGACCCCAGGCCGGGCAGGATCACTCGACTGCCGCCCGCTCACCCGGCCCGGTGCCACCCGAAGCGGACACGGGCCCACCGCCTCCGCGCACGCGCACCCGGCGCACCGCCCGTCCGCGCGCGAACGGGTACCCACTGGCCGACGTCGAGTCAGCCACCCGATCCGGAAAGCCGGGTGCACGGCGCGCGGCAGCACGGCACGGCGGCCGCGGTCGCCGTGCCGTTCAGCGGAGCCCGTACCGCGGCAACGCCGAACGGTCGCGACGTCACCCCTCCCTACGCGGCGCCTGCGGCGAGCAACTCCAGAAGCAGCGCGACCACCAGATCGGGCCGTCCGACGAACGGGGAGTGGCCCGTCCGCCACTCGCGCACGTCGGCACAACGTGTCGCCATCTCCCGCTGCAGATCCGGGTCGATGGCCCGGTCCCGCGCGCAGACGACATAGGTGGAGGGGGTGTCCCGCCAGCCGTGGCGCTCCGGGACACCCCGCCCGCAGCCGCGGGCCTGGGCACGCAGCAGGCCGACCGCCCAGGCCGCGAGCGGTTCGGGACAGTCCCCGTAGAGGGTGTCGGCGGCCCGGTCGGGGTGGAGGCCGGTCGAGCCGTCGGGCCCGGGTTCGATCGCGGCCCGCAACTGCGGGGACGCCCCGCCCAGATCCGCCGCGCTCTCCCCGGTGTCCGGCACGAACGCCGCCAGATACACCAGACGCCCCACCCCGCGCAGCCCGGTGATCACCGACCCGCCGTAGGAGTGGCCGAGCACGATCGCGGGCTGCGGCAGCGAGTCGACGACTTCCTGAACGGCCGCCGTGTCGGCGGCCAGCGAGCCCCGGTGGAGTTCCGGGACGACGACCTCGGTCCCGGCGGTCCGGAGGGGTTCCGCCACCAGGGCGAAGTGCTCGGGACGGTGGTACAGGCCGTGCACGAGCACCACGGCGGTCATCGCCGTGCCTCCTCGCGTCGGTGGCGGACGGGACGGGGTGGTCTCACGGCCGGATCGGCCCTCTCAGAGCCGGGTGGCCGCCTCGGTCGCCCAGTAGGTGAGGATCAACTCCGCGCCGGCCCGGCGGATACCAGTGAGGGTCTCCATGATCGCGCGGTCGCGGTCGATCCAGCCGCGTTCCGCGGCCGCCTCGACCATCGCGTACTCGCCGCTGATCTGGTACGCCGCCACCGGCACGTCCACCGACTCGGCGACCTTCGCCACCACGTCCAGGTACGGCAGCGCGGGCTTCACCATCACCATGTCGGCGCCCTCGGCGAGGTCCAGCGCCAGTTCGCGCAGCGACTCCCGCTGGTTCGCCGGGTCCTGCTGGTACGTCTTGCGGTCCCCCTTCAGCGAGGAACCGACCGCCTCGCGGAACGGCCCGTAGAACGCCGACGCGTACTTCGCGGTGTAGGCCAGCACCGACACGTCCTGGTGCCCGGCGGCGTCCAACGCGCTCCGGACCACCCCGACCTGACCGTCCATCATGCCGCTGGGGCCGACGACGTGGACGCCGGCCTCCGCCTGGACCCGGGCCATCTCCGCGTACCGCTCCAGCGTCGCGTCGTTGTCCACCCGGCCCTCGGAGTCCAGCACGCCGCAGTGGCCGTGATCGGTGTGCTCGTCGAGGCACAGGTCCGACATGACGACCATGGCGTCGCCGACCTCGCTGACCACGTCGCGGATCGCCACCTGCAGGATCCCGTCCGGGTCCGTGCCGGGCGTTCCCACCGCGTCCTTCTTCTCGTCCAGCGGCACGCCGAAGAGCATGATCCCGCCCACGCCCGCCTCGGCCGCCTCCACGGCGGCCTTGCGCAGGGTGTCACGGGTGTGCTGGACGACACCGGGCATGGAGGAGATCGGCACGGGCGCGTCGATGCCCTCACGGACGAAGGCCGGGAGGATCAGCCCGGCGGGGTGCAACCGGGTCTCCGCCACGAGGCGGCGCATGGCGGGCGACGTGCGCAGCCGGCGGGGCCTCGTACCGGGGAACTGACCGTACTCGCCTGTGCTTGCGCTCATCACCGTGCCGCGCCTCTCTCCGTCCGGGCCGTTTCCGCGTTCCACGGTACGCCCGCGCGCGCCGTGCTCATGCCGACCGGTTGTCGGCCCGGAGCGGCCCCGCGAAAGCGACGTCCCCCCGGCGCCGCGAAGGGAGCCGGGGGCACGCGAGCCACAGCGCGGGACGCGTCAGACGCGGGCCCTGCGCCGCGAGCCGGGACGCCGCTCGCTGGGCCGCGTGACGGGGTCGCCGGCGGCGATCGCCGCCTCGCGCCGCCGGGTGCCGAAGTCCGCCAGCGCCTGCGCGAGCGCGTGGACGGAGGGCTCCGGAGCCATCACGTCCACCCGCAGCCCGTGCTCCTCCGCGGTCTTCGCGGTGGCCGGGCCGATGCAGGCGATCACGGTCACGTTGTGCGGCTTGCCCGCGATGCCGACGAGGTTGCGCACCGTGCTGCTCGAGGTGAACAGCACCGCGTCGAAACCGCCGCCCTTGATCGCCTCGCGGGTCTCCGCCGGCGGCGGCGAGGCCCGCACGGTCCGGTAGGCGGTGACGTCGTCGACCTCCCAGCCGAGCTCGACGAGCCCCGCCACGAGGGTCTCCGTCGCGATGTCTGCGCGCGGCAGGAAGACCCGGTCGATCGGGTCGAAGACGGGGTCGTAGGGCGGCCAGTCCTCCAGCAGGCCCGCGGCGGACTGCTCGCCGCTGGGCACCAGGTCCGGCTTGACGCCGAAGTCCACCAGCGCCGCGGCCGTCTGCTCGCCCACCGCCGCGACCTTGATCCCGGCGAAGGCGCGCGCGTCGAGGCCGTACTCCTCGAACTTCTCGCGGACGGCCTTGACCGCGTTCACCGA
This sequence comes from Actinacidiphila sp. bgisy167, assembly GCF_057707665.1. NCBI lineage: Bacteria > Bacillati > Actinomycetota > Actinomycetes > Kitasatosporales > Streptomycetaceae > Actinacidiphila > Actinacidiphila sp. bgisy167. The sequence continues at coordinate 180,441 of NZ_JBYIQP010000001.1, forward strand.
TGTGAAGGCGATCCACTCGTACCGTCCGGTGACCAGGCCCTTGACCGCGCGCTCCATCTGCTGCGGGGTCCGGGGCGGCTCCACGGCGATCGTGGGCACCTCGTGCGGCACGGCGCCGTAGGAGCGCAACTGGTCGGAGAGGGAAGCGGCCTGCTCCTTGGTGCGCGGCACGAGCACCTTCCAGCCGAACAGCGGCTTGGTCTCGAACCAGGAGAGCAGGTCGCGCCGCGTGGTGGGCTCGCCGATCACGGCTATGGCCGCGATCGGCCCCTCCGGCGTGGGCAGGGCCTTCGTCGCCTTCAGCTCGGCCGCGATCGTCGACAGCGTCGCCGTCCAGGTCCGCTGCCGGGTCGTCGTGCCGGCGACCGTCACGGTCAGCGGGGTGTCGGGCTTGCGGCCCGCGGAGACGAGCTCCGCCGCGTTGGCGGCGACGGTCTGCAAAGTGGTGGACACGACCAGGGTCGCGTCGCTGGTGCCCGCCTCGCTCCAGCACCGCCCGGACGCGGTGGCGGCCTCCACGAACCGCACGTCGCCGCTGAGCGGGACGCCTGCGTACGCGGGCACGCCCACGGCCGCGGCCACGCCCGGCACGACCTCGAAGGGGATGCCGGCCTGGGCGCAGGTGAGCATCTCCGCGGCGGCCGCGGAGTCGAGTCCGGGGTCGCCGGCGATCGCACGGACCACCCGCTTGCCGGTGCGCGCGGAGGTCATGAAAAGCTTGGCTGCGGCGGCCGAAGAGCTCAACTCCCCCTCGGCTTCGCCCAGCTGCGCCGTGTCCACGCCCGGACGGGCATGGGTCAGCACGACGTCCAGCACGGGCTGGTCGCCGACCAGGACATCGGCGTGGGCGAGCGCTTCGACGGCGCGCAGGGTCAGCAGCCCTGGGTCGCCGGGCCCGGCGCCGAGGAAGGTGACGTGCCCGAGGCCGGGCGTGCCCACGGCCCCGGGCGCGGGGTCCGCGGTACCCGTCCGTGCGGCCGGCCCGGCGGCGGTGGCGTCTGCGGTCGTGTTGGTGGCTGCGGCGGCGGTGGGGCTCAAAGTTCGCGCTCCCCCATAAGACCGGCCGCGCCCTTGGCGAGCATCTCCGCGGCGAGTTCGTGGCCGAGGGCCACCGCCTCGTCCCGGGATGCGGGGGTCGGACCGGTGATGGACATCTGCACCAGCGAGGAGCCGTCGGTGGTCCCGACGACACCGCGCAGGCGCAGCTCGGTGGTGTGCCCGTCCACGACGGGGTCGGCCAGCGCGCCCACGGGCGCGGAGCAACCGGCCTCCAGGGCGGCGAGCAGTGCGCGCTCGGCGGTCACGGCGGCCCGGGTGAAGGGGTCGTCGAGCTCGGCGAGCACGGAGGCGAGCCCTGCGTCGTCCGCAGGGCACTCGACGGCCAGCGCCCCCTGACCGGGAGCGGGCAGCACGACGTCGGAGGAGATCAGTTCGGTGGCCTCCGCGAGGCGGCCCAGCCGGCTGAGGCCGGCGGCGGCGAGCACGACGGCGTCGAGGTCGCCCGAGGCGACGTATCCGATGCGCGTGTCGACGTTGCCGCGGATCGGCACCGTCTCGATGCGCGCCCCCAGCGAGCGGGCCCAGGCGTTCAGCTGCGCCATGCGGCGCGGCGAGCCGGTGCCGATGCGCGCGCCCCCGGGCGAGGCGGCCAGCTGCTCGAAGGTCAGGCCGTCGCGCGCGATCAGCGCGTCGCGCGGGTCCTCTCGGAGCGGGACCGCGGCGAGGGTCAGGCCCTCGGGCTCGGCGGTCGGCAGGTCCTTGAGGGAGTGGACGGCGAAGTCGATCTCGCGGCGCAGCAGCGCGTCGCGCAGAGCGGAGACGAAGACGCCGGTGCCGCCGATCTGCGCCAGGTGCTCGCGCGAGACGTCCCCGTAGGTGGTGATCTCCACCAGCTCCACGTCACGGCCGGTGATCCGGCGGACCTGCTCGGCCACCATGCCGGACTGCGCCATCGCCAGCGCGCTGCGCCGGGTTCCCAGTTTCAGTGCGGTTGGGCTCGTCATGCCCGCCCTCGATTCGAGTCACTCGTTGCTGAGGCGGCCGAGGCCACCGGCTGTGCGGCCGGCGCGGCGGAGGGGACCGCCGGCGCACCCGGCGAGTCGGCCCTGCTGACCGCGGCGACCGCCTGGGGGTCCAGGTCGAAGAGTTCGCGCAGCGCGTCCGCGTACCCGGCGCCGCCGGGCTCGCCCGCGAGCTGCTTGACCCGCACAGTAGGCGCGTGCAGGAGCTTGTCGACGACGCGGCGCACGGTCTGGGTGACCTCCGCGCGCTGCCGTTCGTCCAGGTCGGGGAGGCGGCCGCTCAGGCGCGCCAGTTCGGAGGCGACCACGTCGGCGGCCATGGCGCGCAGGGCGACGACGGTCGGCGTGATGTGCGCGGCGCGCTGGGCGGCGCCGAAGGCGGCCACCTCCGCCGAAACGATCTTTCGCACCTGGTCGACGTCGGCGGCCATCGGCGCGTCCGCCGCCGCGGCGGCGATCGTCTCCAGGTCGGTGACGTGGGCGCCGTCCAGGGAGTGCACCAGCGGGTCGACGTCGCGCGGCAGGGCGAGGTCGAGCATCCCGATCGGCGCCACGGGCGCGCCGCCGGAGCGCAGGGCCCTGGAGAGCGTGGCGCGGGCGACGGTGTCGGCGGTGAGCACCAGCCCGGTCGCCCCGGTGCAGGAGACGACGATGTCGGCGTGCGCCAGCTCGCCGGCCAGGTCCGCCATGGGCGCGGCACGGCCTCCGACGCTCTCGGCGAGGCGCTCGGCGCGCTCCTGGGTGCGGTTGACGACCACGATCTCGCCCGCCCCCGAGCGGGCGAGGGTGACGGCGGCGAGCGAGCTCATCGAGCCGGCGCCGACGACCAGGGCGCGCTTGCCCTTGCCCCACTCCTCGAAGGGCACACCGCCGACGGCCTGGGCCATCTGCTCCAGACCGAAGGTCACCAGCGACTGCCCGGCCCGGTCGATCCCGGTCTCGGAGTGCGCCCGCTTGCCCACCCGCAGCGCCTGCTGGAACAGGTCGTTCAGGGACCGGCCCGCGGTGTGCAGCTCCTGGCCGAGGCTGAGGGTTTCCTTGATCTGGCCGAGGATCTGGCCCTCGCCGACGACCATGGAGTCCAGGCCGCAGGCCACCGAGAACAGGTGGTGGACGGCCCGGTCCTCGTAGTGCACGTACAGATGCGGGGTCAGCTCGTCGAGGCCGACGCCGCTGTGCGTCGCGAGCAGCGTGGACAACTCGGCGACGCCGGCGTGGAACTTGTCGACGTCCGCGTACAGCTCGATGCGGTTGCAGGTGGACAGGACCGCGGCCTCGCTGGCGGGCTCGGCGGCCACGACGTCCAGCAGCAGCTTGCTCCTGGTGTCCGCGCCGAGCGCCGCGCGCTCCAGGACGCTGACGGGGGCGGTGCGGTGGCTCAGTCCTACGACGAGGAGGCTCATGCCGGCATCACGGCGGGGACGTCCCCGTCAGGTCCCGGACGGCGGCCGCCGTCGTGTACCGCCTTGGTCGCCACCGGGGGCGCCGCCAGGCTGCCCTCCAGCTCCTCGCCCGCCTTGCGCTGCTCGTGGAAGGCGAGGATCTGCAGCTCGATGGAGAGGTCGACCTTGCGGACGTCGACCCCGTCGGGGACGCTCAGCACGGTCGGGGCGAAGTTGAGGATCGAGGTGACCCCGGCGCCCACCAGCCGGTCGCAGACCTCCTGCGCGGCCCCGGCGGGCGTGGTGATCACACCGATGGACACCTGGTTGTCCCGCACGATGCCCTCCAGCTCGTCCGCGTGCCGCACGGGCAGCCCGGCGATGAGCCGGCCGGTGAGCTGGACGTCGGCGTCGATCAGAGCGGCGATGCGGAAACCGCGGGAGGCGAAGCCGCCGTACCCGGCGAGCGCCGCCCCGAGGTTTCCCATGCCGACGATGACGACCGGCCAGTCCTGGGTCAGGCCCAGTTCGCGGGAGATCTGGTACACGAGGTACTCGACGTCGTAGCCGACGCCGCGGGTTCCGTACGAGCCGAGGTAGGAGAAGTCCTTGCGGAGCTTGGCGGAGTTGACGCCGGCGGCGGCCGCCAGTTCCTCGGAGGAGACGGTCGGCACCGATCGCTCGGACAGCGCGGTGAGGGCCCGCAGGTACAGCGGGAGCCTGGCGACGGTGGCCTCGGGAATCCCTCGGCTGCGGGTCGCCGGTCGGTGAGTTCGGCCAGTTGCCACGATGCTCCTGCGGGTAGAGCCAGGCTGCGGGCGGCACCCCTCGTCGGGACCGCCCCGTGCACGCCAGGCTATGTCTTTGTGAACGTGTGCACAAAGATGGTGTCCGATTTGCCCGGGGGAAGTGACCGGCATCACGCGCCCCCATTGCGGACATAAGAAACCTTCTGCTGTGACGGAACGTTCCCCGCGGGCGTCCGGTTCGCGCCCCGGCGCCCCACCCACAGCGCGTCCGCACCGGTCATCTGCGGCCACTCGACGGCCGCCGCGCCCGCCAGCGCCCGCTCGGCCTGCGCGCGGCCGCCCGGGCGGTCCAGGACGTACGAGGAGAACAACCGGGCCGTCGTGCGGGCGTCCCCCAGCGCGGTGTGCACGCTCCAGCCTGCCAGCCCGGCCGCCTCCGCGCAGGCCAGCAGGCTCAGCCCGCCCGGGGCGGGGTCGCGCAGCGCGGCCATCCGCATGGTGCACAGTTCGGGGACGTGGGGGAACTCCACCCCGAGCCGCGCGTACTCCGCCGCCAGGAAGGCGCGGTCGCAGCCCACGTTGTGCCCCACCAGCGCCCTCCCGCGCAGCAGCCCGAGCAGCCGCGGGGCGATCTGCCCGAACAGGGGGACGCCGACCGCCTCGACATGGCGGGACTCGATGCCGTGGATGTGGGTGGGGCCGACCGGCCCCTCGGGGTCGACGAGGGTGGAGAACTCGCCCTCGGGCCCGAAATCGCGGTCGAGCAGCACCACGGCCAGCTCCACCACCCGGTGGCGCCGCGAACTGGAACCGGTCGCCTCGAGATCGATCACGGCGAAGCCGCCGCTCGCCTTGGGCCTGCCCGGGAGCACGCAGTCACCGTCCTTACTCACGCACCCCCGCTGTCACAAACCGCCTCGATGGTAATCGAGCACGCGCGCCCAGAGGAACACACGCAAATCGCCCACCAGTCGCACCAGCGGCCTCAGGCGCCCAGTCCGCGCCGCAGCCGGGCCTCGTCGACGCGCCAGAAGGTGTGCTGCTCCCCGTCGATGAGGACGACCGGCACCTGCTCCCAGTACCGGTCGTGCAGTTCCTGGTCGAGCGTGATGTCCTTCTCCTCGAAGCGCGCGCCCAGCTCGTCGGCGACCCTGCGGACGACCGTCCGCGCGTCGTCGCACAGGTGGCAGCCGGGCTTGGCGATCAGCGTCACCGTCCGGTCGGCCGGGGCGGGGGTCTCACGGGGCGCGCGGGCTCGATGTCCGAACAGAGGGCTCATGCCGGCCATTCTGCCTCCGTCGGTTCCCGACCCCCGGTAACGCCCTTGTCGCACGGAGTTCATGCACCCGCTCCGCCGATGCGCGGGAGTCGACCCATGGAATGGCTATGCTCGCCCCATGGCCGCTCTGCGATGGCTCACCCCCCGTAAGCGCTCCGCCACCGAGCGCAGCGTGCTGGCCGGCGAGGCCGCGGCGGAGGCCGCGCTCGCGGCCCCCGCGTCAGCCGCGGGAAGGAAGGACGACCGGGCGGGCGCGCCCGCGTTCCCGGTGGCGGGCGATCCGCACGCCGCCGCCTTCTTCGACCTGGACAACACCGTGATGCAGGGCGCCGCGATCTTCCACTTCGGACGCGGCCTGTACAAACGGAAGTTCTTCCGCAGCCGCGACCTCGCGCGCTTCGCCTGGCAGCAGGCGTACTTCCGGATCGCGGGCTCCGAGGACCCCGAGCACATGCAGGAGGTGCGGGAGAGCGCGCTGTCGATCATCAAGGGGCACCGCGTCGAGGAACTGATGTCCATCGGCGAGGAGATCTACGACGAGTACATGGCCGACAAGATCTGGCCCGGCACCCGCGCGCTCGCCCAGGCACACCTCGACGCCGGCCAGCGGGTCTGGCTGGTGACGGCGGCCCCGGTGGAGACCGCGAGCATCATCGCCCGCAGGCTCGGCCTCACCGGCGCCCTCGGCACCGTCGCCGAGCACGTCGACGGCCGCTACACCGGCCGGCTGGTCGGCGAGCCGCTGCACGGCCCCTCCAAGGCCGAGGCCGTCAAGGCGCTCGCCGCGGCGGAGGGACTCGAACTCTCGCGCTGCGCGGCGTACAGCGACTCGTCGAACGACATTCCGATGCTGTCGCTCGTCGGACATCCATATGCGATCAATCCTGATACGCGTCTGCGCAAGCACGCACGCGAAAGGGGCTGGCGGCTGCGCGACTACCGCACCGGCCGCAAGGCGGCCAAGATCGGCATCCCCGCGGCCGCGGGCGTGGGCGCAGTGGCGGGCGGCGCGGCCGCCGCGATGGCCCTGCAGCGCCGCCGCCGCTAGGGACGCGGGCGACACGCCCGGACCCCCCGCCGACGTCCCGCCGGTTCACGGTCAGCCACACAACCACAACACGCTCTCCACGCGACCATTTCACGACGGTATGTGGTCAACATCGGTTCGACGTTCGATAATTACTCGATCATCATTCCGCCAGAGAGTGGGCGGAACCGACGATTTCAGCAACTCGGTGTAGCACCGCCTGTACGAAGCGTTATTCTCCTCAGACGCAAGCCGGTACCCACACGTCGCCACGACGGGTGAACGGTTCCGAACTGCACGTGATGGAAGTTCTGCCTCTGGGAGTCCCGTGTACCCACACACCGGGGTTGACGCCTCTGGCCTGGCTACGCTGCGCGCACTGGTGGCTGAGCACCTGCTGCGCGTCGTCCCCGCGTACGCCGTGCCCGTCCCCGCACTCGCCACAGCGGCAGCGCCCGCCGGCCGCGCCTACGCGCTCGCCGACGGCCGGGCCACGGTCGGCAGACGATCCCGCAACGCCCAGCAGGCCGACCGGTCCACGGGCGCCACCCCGCGCCGGCCGGCGGCCGACAGCGACAGCGGACGCATGATGGACCTGGTCGAACGCGCCCAGGCCGGAGAGACCGAGGCCTTCGGGCGGCTGTACGACCACTACTCCGACACGGTCTACCGCTACATCTACTACCGCGTGGGGGGCAAGGCCACCGCCGAGGACCTGACCAGCGAGACCTTCCTGCGCGCCCTGCGCCGCATCGGCACCTTCACCTGGCAGGGCCGCGACTTCGGCGCCTGGCTGGTCACCATCGCCCGCAACCTGGTGGCCGACCACTTCAAGTCCAGCCGGTTCCGGCTGGAGGTGACCACCGGGGAGATGCTCGACGCCAACGAGGTCGAGCCCAGCCCGGAGGACTGCGTCCTGGAGGCGCTGTCCAACGAGTCGCTGCTGCGGGCCGTCCGCAAGCTCAACCCCCAGCAGCAGGAGTGCGTGACGCTGCGCTTCCTGCAGGGGCTGTCGGTCGCCGAGACGGCCCGCATCATGGGCAAGAACGAAGGCGCGATCAAGACCCTGCAGTACCGGGCCGTACGGACCCTCGCCCGACTGCTCCCCGACGACGCGCGATGAGCGCGATGGATGGATCTTCACCTTGCGACTGCCTCCACGGTCCGATCATCATGACTGCGTAACCCAACTCGGGCGGCACTCGTTGCATCACATGCGGACCCCCCAATGCCGTGCCCTGCCCGCTTCCGATCACTCGATCGAGTGGAAAGGCTCAAGGTGCACAACCTTGAAGGCACGTGGGGGAGTCGAGGTGGATGACGAGAGGAGGTGCCGCCCGTGATCGCGAATCCAACGGCGCACCGGCGGGCTAACGCCTTCGCCGACGCCCTCGAGGGCGAAGGCCCCCAGACGGACGCCGGCGTACAGCACGGCGCCCATGCCGCGGACCGGCATGCGGATCCGGACCAGGACACGTTCCTGGCCCTGGCGGGCGCCCTGCGGGACGTGCCGCGTCCGACACTGGACCCGGAGACCAAGACCGTCCAACGTGCGCAGTTGATCGCCGCCATGGAGGCCGCGCTCGCCGACGGCACACTGACGGTTCCCGTACAGCGCGACGGCGGCCGCGGTGCGCACCGCGCCGGCGACCGCGGCAACGGCCGGCCGAAGCCGCGTTCCGCGTGGTCGCGCAGGCTCGCCGCAGGCGGTCTGTCCGTCGGCGTCGCGGCCGGCGCCCTCGGCGGCGTCGCCGCCGCGAGCACGGACGCGCTGCCCGGCGACACCCTCTACGGCCTCAAACGAGGCATGGAGGACATGCGCCTCAACCTCGCCGACGACGACGCCGACCGCGGCAAGGTCTACCTCGACCTCGCCTCCACCCGGCTCCAGGAGGCCCGCCGCCTCATGGAACGCGGCCGGGGCGGCGAGCTCGACGACGAGTCCCTGGGCGAGATCCGCAGGGCGCTGTCGGGGATGCAGGAGGAGGCCTCCGAGGGCCACCGGCTGCTCGCCGCCGCGTACCGCAAGGACGGTTCGCTGCGGCCGATCGAGACGCTCTCCGCGTTCTCCAGCAACCACCGCAAGGGCTGGACCGAGTTGCGCGACCGGCTTCCCTCCCGGCTCGACGACGTGGGCAACAAGGTCACCTCCGTCTTCGACGCCATAGAGGACGAAGTGGCGCCGCTGCAGCGGCTGTTGCCGCCCGAGACCGGCGCCGGCCACAGTGTCGACCGCGGAGTGCCGGGCAGCGTCAACCGCTCCGCGAGCGGCACCCGGGCTGCCCCGTCGCCCTCGGCCGACGGCTCGATGAGCGGTTCGCCCGACGAGCACGCACGCGCCAAGGCCAGCCCGTCGGCATCCGGCAGCGCGGACACCGGCCTCATCGCAGGCACGGGCGATCTGCTCGGCCCCACACCGAGCAGTGGCTCGCCGGAAGGCACCACCCCCCACCAGCCGTCGGTCACCCTCCCGCCGCTGCTGCCCGGACTCCTGCCGGGCCTCGGTCTCAGCGCCGAGAACGACCGGAGCGACAGCGACGACAGGGACGACAGGGACGACTGAGCAGGCTCGACACGGCGGTGGGCCCGGGTGTCATGCCCCGGCCCACCGCCGTATCCGGCTTCATCGGGCCGCTCGCGCACGACACGGCCTGGTCAGGAACCGGCTAGAAGAACACCGAGCGCCGCTGCACCAGCAGCTTGTACAGGGTGTGCTGGATGGTCTCCCGCACCTGGTCGGTCAGGTTGAAGACCAGCATCGGGTCCTCCGCCGCCTCCGGCGCATACCCGTCCGTCGGGATCGGCTCCCCGAACTGGATCGTCCACTTCGTCGGCAGGGGCACCATGCCCAGCGGTCCCAGCCACGGGAACGTGGGGGTCATCGGAAAGTACGGGAAGCCCAGCAGCCGGGCCAGCGTCTGCGCGTTGCCGATCATGGGATAGATCTCCTCCGCGCCCACGATGGAGCACGGGACGATCGGCACCCCGGTCCGGAGCGCGGTCGCGACGAAACCGCCCCGCCCGAAGCGCTGCAGCTTGTAGCGCTCGGAGAAGGGCTTGCCCAGCCCCTTGAAGCCCTCGGGCATCACACCGACGACCTCACCGCGCTCCAGCAGCAGCTGGGCGTCCTCGGCGCAGGCCAGGGTGTGCCCCGCCTTGCGGGCCAGCTCGTTGACCAGCGGCAGCACGAACACCAGGTCCGCCGCCAGCAGCCGCAGGTGCCGCCCCGCGGGGTGGTGGTCGTGGACGGCGACCTGCATCATCAGCCCGTCCATCGGCAGCGTCCCGGAGTGGTTGGCCACCACCAGGGCGCCGCCCTCGGCCGGGATGTTCTCGACGCCCTTCACCTCGACCCGGAAGTACGACTCGTACAAGGGCCGCAGCAGTGACATCAGGACCTGGTCGGTGAGCTCCTCGTCGTAGCCGAAGTCGTCGACCTCGTAGTCGCCGGTGATCCGGCGGCGCAGGAAGGCCAGCCCGTGCGCCACCCGGCGCTCCCAGGGCCCGCCCAGCAGCCGGTCCGCGGCCGCGCCCAGGGCAGCCGCCAGCGGGCTTCCCGGCATGCCGCCGGAGTGCCCCCCAGCGTCCGCCGAGGCGCTCTGCGCGCCCTTCGCCGCCCCACGGGCACCTCCGGCACCGCGCGCGCCGGGATCGCCCCCGGAAGCCGTCACGGCGTCCTGCGCGCCCTCCTCCGCGCCCGCGTTCGCGGGCCGCTCCTCGCCCGGCAGCGCGGCCACCGCGCTCCCGGTGTCGCCACCCGCCTTGCCGCGGGCCGTGCCCCGCCCGCGCTGGCGCTGCGCTCCCCTGCGGGACCGCGAGTCCTCGTCGAACGGGATGACCTTGGCGTCCGCCATGGTGCGGTTCCTCCTCGCAGCTGTGCTCACGAGCCCAGTCCTCGGGCTCCGCCCGCGGGGACCAGCGCGGCGAGCCGGTCGACCGCGTTCGCGAGCCGTTCGGGCGGCAGCAGCCCTGCGCCTCGGCCGCGGGCGAAGTCGGCGAAGGCCTCGGCGGTGGTGTACTTCGGGGTGAAGCCGAGCGTCTCGCGCATCTGTGTGGTGTCCACGACCCTGCCGTGGGTGAGCAGCCGGATCTGCTCGCGCGAGAAGTCGGTGACGCCGGCGGTGCGCAGCATCTGCCCCACCCATGTGACGGCGGGTAGCAGCACCGGCACCGTGGGCTTCCCCAGCCGTCGCGCGGTCTGCGAGAGCAGGAGTACCCCGTCACCGGCGATGTTGAACGTCCCGCTGTTGATCGTCCCGCTGCGCTCGTCGCGCAGGGCCAGCATCAGGACGTCGATGACGTCGTCCTCGTGGACGAACTGCAGCCGCGGGTCGTAGCCGAGGACGGTGGGCAGCACCGGCAGCGCGAAGTACTCGGCAAGCGGCGTGTCGGCCCGCGGGCCCAGGATGTTGGCGAACCGCAGAACCGACACGGCGACGTCCGGCCGCCGCCGCGCGAAGCCGCGCACATACCCCTCGACTTCGACGGCGTCCTTGGCGAAGCCACCGCCGGGCAGCGACTTGGGCGGCATGGTCTCGGTGAAGACCGCCGGATCGCGGGGCGCGGAACCGTACACGCTCGTCGTGGACTTCACCACCAGGCGGCGCACCGTCGGGGCCTTCTGGCAGGCGCCCAGCAGCTGCATCGTGCCGATGACATTGGTCTCCTTGACCGCCGCCCGGCTGCCGCGGCCGGGCAGCGTGCCGCTGACGTCCATGTGGACCACCGTGTCCACCGACTGCTCCGCCAGCACCTTCGCGATCATCGGATGCCGGATGTCGGCACGGACGAACTCCGCGCCGCCCAGGGAGTGCGAGGGCGGCAGCGTGTCGACCGCGACCACCCGGTCGACGTCGGGGTCACGCATGACACGCCGTACCAGCCGGCCGCCGAGCTGGCGGGCGACTCCGGTCACCAGCACCACTTTGCCCACGATCAGCGCCTTCCCTCGGACCGCATGTACGCACCGTATCGGTTGGCCGTTGCGTTGTGATGACGCTGGTACGCGGGAGCACCGCCGGGAAGGGGCCCGGCCCGGCGGTCCCCGGAAACGCCGCTGCCCTCCCGCCCCCACGGTCGGTGGGGTCAGGAGGGCAGTGAAGTGCGACGCGCAGCCCGCTTACTTCTTGTTGCGACGCTGCACACGCGTACGCTTCAGCAGCTTGCGGTGCTTCTTCTTGGCCATACGCTTGCGCCGCTTCTTGATGACAGAGCCCACGACTACCCTCGCTTCGGAATCACTCGGTGCGGGGCGTCCGAGCCCACACGACCTACGTCGGCACAGCCTACCCGTCCGCAAGCGCCGAGCAGAAACCGAGGCCGGTCGTCAGGCGGTTTCCCCCACCCCCACGTAGGACTCACGAAGATAGTCATGGACGGCCTGCTCCGGTACCCGGAAGGACCTCCCCACCCGGATCGCCGGCAGATGACCGCTGTGCACCAGCCGGTACACGGTCATCTTGGACACTCGCATCACCGCGGCGACCTCTGCCACGGTCAGGAACACGACCTCGTTGAGAGGCCTCTCGCTAGAAGCCATGACACACCTGAACCTTCCGCACATGACGGGCACCGGCTTCCCCTCCGGTGACTCCCTCTCGCACGTGCGCTCCTCCCCAGACTAGGTGCGGGTGATGCAAGTGGGGAAGAGGAGCAGCGATCGGTTGACTACTGTGACAGACACGCTCGATTGAGTACATAGCGCGTCAGCGGCCGGTAGTGGTCGGACCGCACGGCGTCATCAAGCGGAACCGCGACCGAGACCCTGCCCTCCGCCTCCGCGACGAAGACCGCCGGGTCGTCCGCGTCGGCCAGCCCGATGGCCTCGATGCCGAGCTGACCTGCTCCGCAGACCCAGCCGTGGTCCCCCACCACGAGGCTCGGCAGCGGCCCTGCGCCTCCAGCCGCGCCCGCCAGCGCGACCCGAACCGGGAGCGGGGAGTGCGTGTGCACCGCCGGCGCTCCCATGGCCCCCTCGCCCGGCACGGACCGCACCGTCGCGACGCCCTCCGCGTACCAGAGGTTGTGGGTACGTAGACCGAATTGCGTCGTCATGTCGACACATCGGCCATGCGACGGGGTGAGAACGGGGCAGCCCGCCGCCGACAGGGCGGCCGCCAATCCGGCGTAGAACCCGAGCAGCCGGTGCGGATGACCCGTACCGATGAGAACGGGCTCCCTGCGCCGCGCGGCCTCCCCCAGCCGGACGGCGAAGGCCTCGAGCCCCGCGAGCGTCCGGTCCGGGTCGATCACCTCCTGCCCGCGGGTGTGCCCCGGGTCCGGCGACACCCCGCACCGCTCGGCCATCAGCCGCAGCAGGGCGGTCTGCGTCCACGGCCGCGCCGGGTCCAACCCCAGCGTCTGCCGCGGGTCCCCCGCCGCGAACAGCCGATAGCTGCGCAGGCTCTTCTCCCGCGGAGTCGCCACGGCCCCCGCGATCCCCGCCTCCACCAGATGCGCACGCAGCGCGGCAGCAGTCACCACGCGCCGATGGTGGCCTCCCTTGCCCCCTCTCGTGCAGGAACGGGCCGGACATCACCCCTGGGTGCGGTCGTTCGGATCGCCACCCCCGCCCAGACGGCCCTCCAGGACCCCACGGCCCCAGCGAGGGGAAGAGGCCCCCGCGACCGGCCGGCGTTTCGTGGCGGACGGCGAACGCACCCCGCCTCGTCGCCCTCGTCCGCCGGAGCGAGATTCGAGCGCGGCCTCGGAGAGCGGACTGACGCTGCGGACTGACGCTGCGGACTGACGCAGGGGTCCTCCTGCCGCGGCCCCTCATAGGATCAGTGAGACCGACCGACGTGCAGGCAGGTCCGCGGGGAGGCCACTGGTGGTGCTGCAGGTGCGCGGTGTCGTACTGCCCGAGCGGGAGGAGCGTTCCTTCCGGATCGAGGGCGGCCGGCTGAGGGCCGGGGCCGCCCCGGATGCCGAGCTCGTCGTCGACGGCGGCTGGCTGCTGCCCGGCCTGGTCGATGCACATACCCACCCCGGCACCGAGAGCATCGAGGCCCCGTTCAGCGACGCGACGCTTCGGCGGCATCTGACCGACCACCGGGACGCCGGAGTGCTGCTGGTACGCACGCCCGGGTCCGCAGCCCGCATCCCCGACTGGGTGGACGAGGACCCGGACATGCCCCGCGTCCACTCGGCCGGACGCTGGCTGGCCACCCCGGGCCGTTTCTTCCCCGGCTTCGGAAGACACGTGACCGAGGCCGACCTGGTCCGCGCAGCCGTGGAGGAGGCCACCGCGTCGTCGGGTTGGTGCAAGGTCATCGGGGACTGGAGGCATGACGAACCCGCACTGCCGCTGGACGTCCTCACCGCTGTCGTCCAGGCCGTCCACTCGATCGGCGGCCGGGTGGCCGCCCACTGCCAGACCAGCGAGGGCAGTCGCAACGCCGTCCTGGCCGGAGTCGACACTCTGGAGCACGGCATGCACCTGGACCCGAGCCTGATCGATCGGATGGCGGAGCAGGGCACCGCGTTCGTCCCCACGCTCAGCGTCTTCGGCTCCGGAGCCGACCGGCGGCGGGCCGCCGAACCGAGCGCCCGCCGAAACTGGTGGCTGGCCGGATGGGACGCGATGCTGCCCAACGTGAGAGCCGCACACGAGGCCGGTGTCCGCGTCCTGGCCGGCACCGACAGCTTCCCGTGCGGCACCGTCGGCTCGGAGATCGAATGGCTGGTCCGTGCGGGCCTGCCGCCCGAAGCGGCGTTGGGCGCGGCCTCCTGGTCGGCCCGCTCCTACCTCGGCCTGCCCGGCCTGGTCGACGGAGCCCCCGCCGATCTCGTCGCCTACGACACCGACCCCGCGCTCGACGCCTCCGCTCTGGACCACCCCAGCCGCATCATCCTCCGCGGCCGGGTCATCGCCTGAAGGTCACGCGTCGATCCACCGTCCTTGACGACGCCTCGAGTGAGAACGGGGATCTCCACCGCGCCCCGAGGTCCCGCCATGATCGAGCACCGACCGGCACTGTCACCGACGTGTCGGCCGGGGTACACCTACGGCAGCAGCCCGTGCGGAGGGAAGACGGCCCGCCGGGTCGCCAGGATCGCCTGGTCCAGCCGGTCCGCCGGGTCGTACCCTGCGTCCTCGAAACCGGTGAACGCCGCGTCCCGCCCGTCCGTCATCCGCAGCGGCCCCATCTGGCGCGTCCTGCGGTACACCTCCGCCCGCCACTCCTCGGGCGTCTCCGTCTCCGGCGCGATCGGCCGCCCGGCGGCGATGCCCACCAGGTGCGTCCACGTCCGGGGCACCACGTCCACCACCGCGTAGCCACCCCCGCCCAGGGCGACCCAGCGGCCCCCGGCGTGCTCGTGCGCCAGGCCGTGCAGCGCCTCCGCGACGGCCCGTTGCGCGTCCAGGCTCACCGCGAGGTGCGCCAGCGGGTCCTCGAAGTGCGTGTCCGCGCCGTGCTGGCTCACCAGCACCTGCGGACGGAAGGCCGCCAGCAGCTCCGGCACGACCGCGTGGAACGCCCGCAGCCAGCCCTCGTCCCCCGTGCCGGCCGGCAGCGCCACGTTCACCGCGGTGCCCTCCGCGGACGCGCCGCCGGTCTCCTCCGGCCACCCGGTCTGCGGGAAGAGGGTGCGCGGGTGCTCGTGCAGGGAGATCGTCAGCACCCTCGGATCGTCCCAGAAGGCCGTCTGGACGCCGTCGCCGTGGTGCACGTCCACGTCCACGTACGCGACGCGCTCCGCGCCCAGCTCCAGCAGCCGGGCCACGGCCAGCGCGGCGTCGTTGTAGACGCAGAAACCCGAAGCCATCGCGGGCATCGCGTGGTGCAGACCGCCCGCGAAGTTCACCGCGTGCGCCACCTCGCCGCGCCACACCGCCTCCGCCGCCCCGACCGACTGGCCCGCGATCAGCGCCGAGACGTCGTGCATGCCCTCGAACGCCGGGGTGTCCACGGTGCCCAGCCCGTACGCCAGCTCCGTCAGGCCCCGGGGGTCGGCCGAGGCCCGGCGCACCGCCGCCACGTACTCCGCGTCGTGCACCAGTCGCAGCGTCGAGTCGCCGGCCGCGGGTGCCGCGGCGACCGTGACCGCGCGATCCAGGCCGAAGGCCCGGACCAGTCCCATGGTCAGTGCGAGCCGCACCGGATCCATCGGGTGCCCGCGACCGAAGTCATAGCCCGTTACCTGCTCGTCCCACATCAGCTGTGCGCGGCCGCTCATGGCCGACACCGTATCGGGCGGAATCGGTCCCGAACGAGTGGGCGTACAGCAGAGTCGCCGCCACCAGCAGCATCGGCACCAGCATCGCCCCCCGGTAGCTCCAGGCGTCGCCCAAGGCGCCCACCAGGGGTGAACCGACCAGGAAACCCACATAGTTGAAGATGTTCAGCCGCGCGATCGCCGTGTCCGACGCCTCCGGGAAAAGCCGCCCGGCAGCCGCGAACGTCTGCGGCACGATCACACACAGGCCCAGCCCCAGCAGCGTGAAGCCCGCCATCCCGACCCACGCGCCGGGCGCGGCCGCGACCACCGCGAAGCCCGCCGCCGCCACCAGCGCGCCCGCCCGCACCACCGCTGCCGCCCCGAAGCGCCGCACACCGAGGTCCCCGACCGAACGGCCCAGGAGGGTGGTGACCATGTAGACGTTGTACGGGACGGTGGCCAGCTGCTCGGAACCGCCGAGCACGTCCTGCAGGTACTTCGCGCTCCAGTTGGAGACGGTGGAGTCGCCGATGTACGCGAACGCCATCACCAGGCACAGCGGGAGCAGCAACCGCATCGCCACGGGAGCCGCGGCCGACGCGGCGGGTGTGCCGCCGGTTTCCGCCCTCCCGTCGACGTACCAGCGGCTGCCCACCAGCGTCAGCGGGATCAGCACCGCCACCACCGGCCCGTACAGCAGCGCCAGCGACAGCTGCCAGTGCGCCCCCGCCCAAGCCAGCGACGCCCCCAGGATGCCGCCGAGGCTGTACGCGGCGTGGAAGCCCAGCATGATGCTGCGGCCGTAGGCACGCTGCAGACTCACCCCGAGCATGTTCATGGACGCGTCCAGGGCGCCGACGCATATCCCGAAGACGGCCAGCGCCGCGGCCAGTTGCCACAACGCCTCCCCGGCGCCGGCCCCCAGCAGCGCCAGGCACACCGCCGGCTGCGCCCAGCGCAGCACCACGCTCGGCCGCACCCGCTTCACCAGGTGCTCGGTGGCGACGCTCCCCACACCCGCCAGCACCGGCACCGCGGCCAAGAACGCGGGCAGCAGCGCGTCACTGACGCCGTAGCGGTCCTGCAGCGCGGGGATCCGGGTCACCAGCAGAGCGAAGGTCGCCCCTTGCGCGAAGAAGCCGACGGCCAGCGAGGCCCGTCCATGGCGCAGACCGCCGTCGATGCCGTCCATGAGCGTGCAGCGTAGGGCTGCCGGCTACGGACGGGTAGAGCGGTCACACGAAGAGTTTCGCCGCCAGTTCGGCCATGTCCGCGAACAACTCCCGTGCCCCCGCGAGCTTCTCCGCCGGCGTCATCGCCGTGAAGCCGAAGGCGTCCATTCCGGCCGCCACCGCGGCCCGCACCCCGAGCGGACTGTCCTCCACCACGGCGCACCGCTCCGGAGCCACGCCCATCGTGCGCGCGGCGTGCAGGAACAGGTCCGGAGCCGGCTTCCCACGCCCGACGTCCTGCGCGCTGAAGATCCGCTCCTCGCCGAAGTGCTCGTACAGCCCCGTCTTCTTCAGCGCCACCCGGATGCGCTCGTGACTGCCCGAGGACGCGACGCAGTGCGCAATCCCGTCCGCCGCCAGCTTGTCCAGCACCGTCGCCACACCCGGCACCGACTCCAGCTCGCGCCGGAAGCCGTCGAAGACCCGTGCGTAGTAGGTCGCGTCGAAGTCCTCCGGCAACCGCTGCCCGGTGCGCTCGGCGACCAGATCGTGGACGCGGTGCATCGCAGAGCCCATGTAGTCGCGGACGGACTCCTCGTAGGAGGTCGGGTGCCCGACCTCCGTCAGCAGGCCCGCCAGGATGCGGTTGGCTATCGGCTCGCTGTCCACGAGCACGCCGTCGTTGTCGAAGATGACCAGGTCGTAGCGCACCGCCCCACTGTAATCGGGCACGGGTCCCGGCCGACGCGGCCGAACCCGCCCTCCCGCTGCCCCTTCGCACCACAGTGACCGGCGAGGGACGCAACGCCCCAGCACTGGCGGGAGATCTGTGAGACGACGCGGGTTTCTCACACTCACCGGCGCGGGCCTGACGGTCCTCGCCACCTCACAGGGCCCGCGGCTCCGGCACGTGAGCCGCGCATCGTCGTCCTCGACACCCTGCCCAACGGCTACGGCTCGGTGCGTGTTCTCGGCCGCCCCGTCCTGGACCCGTCCACCGGACGTGGCGCACCGTGCACCGCATTCCCCTTCCGCCCCGGCACGAGGGCAGCGAGGGCCAGGCCAACGCCTCTGGCCGGCAAGCACCCTTCGTTCCGCCTGAGGCGTGTTCGCCCGGCGTCGCGGAGTTATGGATCGGTGTGCGCTGACGACCTGGCACCAACGCAAAAAAGCCCCGGTTCCCGAGTCGATG